>JAJRRZ010000167.1 GCA_024279045.1 Alphaproteobacteria bacterium | reverse complement strand
TTTCCCCTCGTGTCAGGCCATCCCCGGAAACACCCCGTTCCGGTTTGGGCGGATTTCCCGAATATCCACCCGTCGCCACGCCGCGTTGCGGCCATTGTCCCGAACGCCTGCATGGCCCGTGAATGGCAGGTCTCCTGGCTTGCGGGTCGTCGCCCAGCCGCACCACCTTCCCGGCCTGTCTCTCCTTGCTCATGCACTCCGGCATCCGCATTCGGCCAGTGGCATCATCGGCGGCGGGCTCGCCGCTCACAGTTGCGGGGACAGCCGCGGATTTTCACCGCGTTCCCTTTTCACCATTCCGCCGCGAAGCCTTGTCATCCCGGCGGCATGGCACCATTCACGACCATCATGCTAGGCGATTCGCTCCCTGTCCGTCAATCGCTCCTCCCGCTCTCGCCGGAAAAATCTCCCGGCACTTCCGGCCCCGGTATTTCCAGCCCCGGCAGCGCCATCTGCCGGGGTTGGCCTGGCCCGCCACGAAAGGCGCTGCTGTCCAGTGGCGTGATGTGTTCGTTCATGCCCAGCCGCCGGCACATCAGCTCGAACCGCCGCCAGATCATCCACGCATGCGGCCCGGCCCCGCGCATGCGCTCGTGAAAGCGGCTTTCGTACAGCCGGCCACCATGCATCTCCTTCATCAGCCGCAACACTCGCTGCGCCCGATCGGGAAAATGTGTCTGAAGCCATTCGCGGAACAGCTCGGCAATTTCCAGCGGCAGCCGCAGCATCACCATGCCCGCCCCGCGCGCCCCCGCCGCATGCGCGCGCACCAGGATGCGCTCGATCTCGTGATCGTTCAGTGCCGGAATGATCGGCGCCAGCATCAGCGATACCGGCACCCCGGCATCGGCCAGGGCGCCCATGGCCTCCAGCCGCCGCACCGGAGTGCTGGCGCGTGGCTCCATCAAGCGCGCCAGCCGCGCGTCCAGCGTGGTGATCGACATGGCCACCCGCACCAGCCGCCGCCGCGCCATGCGTTGCAGAATGTCCACATCGCGCAGTATCAGCCGCGACTTGGTGATCAGCATCAGCGGCTGGCCGTGGCGTTCGGCAATTTCCAGGATGCGCCGCGTCAGCCTATAGCGCTTCTCGATGGGCTGATAGCAGTCCGTATAGGTGCCAACGGCAATGGGCGCGCCCCGCCAGCCCGGCTTGCGCAGCGCCTTTTCGAACAGCTCCGGCGCATTTTCCTTCACGATCAGCCGGCTTTCGAAATCCAGCCCCGGCGACAGTCCCAGGTTGGCATGCCCTGGCCGCGCATAACAATAGATGCAACCATGCTCGCAGCCACGATAGGGATTCAGCGAAAAGTCGAACCCCACATCCGGCGAATTGTTGCGCGTGATGATGCTGCGCGCACGTTCCGTGGATATCTCCGTGGGCCGCGCCTCCTCCGCCAATTCCGCCAGCGCGCCCCAGCCGTCATCCACCGCCTCCAGCGCCAGCCGCTCGTGCCGCCCGGCCCGGTTCGACCGCGCCGCCCGCCCGCGCAAGGCCCGCGCATCATATCCAGCCACCATGCCGCGCTGCACCTGCGGCTCATCCACCGCCGCGAATGGCGCGCGCATCTCCGCCATGCCGGCGGGCTCTGGGAAAGGATTTGTATGCCTGCGCTGCATGTTTCCAGCCTCCTGTTGATTTTATGTTCTCAAAATGCCCCATCCAAGTCAAGAACAAAAAAGAACATTTATCCACAGGAAGAGGCTTGACGCCGCCGCCCAGCGCCATGATCATGCGCGTCGACCATCAGCAAGGGCGGAGGGATCATGGACGCCGATCAGCAACAGACAGCCGTGCCTCTTCTGGAGCACGCCGCGCCGCTGGCGCCGCGCTATCCGGTGTGGTTTTGCGACATCTGGGGCGTGGTGCACGATGGCGTGCAGGCCGATGAGACAAGCTGCGCCGCGCTGAGCGAACATCGGCGCAAGGGCGGGGTGGTGGTGCTGGTGTCCAACTCGCCGCGCCCGAAGCCGGCGCTGCTGCAACAGCTTGACGGCCTGAAGGTGCCGCGCGAGGCTTATGACGACGTGATTACTTCCGGCGACGTAACCCGCGCCATCATCGCCCGCCACGCCGGGGAGAAGGTGTTTCACCTCGGCCCGGAGCGTGATGCCCACTTGCGTGAGAACCTGCCGGTGGAGTTCACCGGCCCGCAGGAGGCGCAGGTCGTCATGTGCTCCGGCCTGTTCGACGACCGCACCGAGCAACCGGAACAATATCGCGACATGCTGCGCGAGATGGCCGAGCGCCATTTGCCACTGGTTTGCGCCAACCCTGACCTGATCGTGAAGCATGGTGATGCCATCCTGCCCTGTGCCGGGGCGCTGGCCGCCATATACGAGGAGTTCGGCGGCGAGGTGATCATGGCCGGCAAGCCACACCCGCCCATCTACGAAGAGGCGCTGCGCAAGGCCGAGGCCGCCACTGGGCGCGCTCTGCGCAGGGAGGAAATTCTGGCCATTGGCGATGGCATCGGCACCGACATGAAGGGCGCGGCAACCTTCGGCATCGATGCGCTGTTCGTCGCTGGCGGCATCAGCGAGGACGCGCTGGACGAGCACGGCGTGGAGGAGGTGGCGCGACGCATCCGCGCCGAAGCGCCGGGGATTCATCTCATCGGCGTCATGCGGCGATTGCAGTGGTAGGACAGGGGTAGCTGGCGGGACAGAACAGAGAGCAGGGCAGGGGAGGCCGAATGCCATGAGCGGCGACGTTACCACCGTTTATATCGAGGACATCGAGGTCGGCCAGTCGGCCAGCGTGGAGCGCACCTTCGACGAGGCCGCCGTGCGCGCCTTTGCCGAACTGTCAGGCGACTTCAACCCCATCCACCTGGATGCCGACTACGCCGCCACCACCCGTTTCGGCAGGCCCATCGTCCACGGCCTGCTCACCGCTTCGCTGATTTCCACCGTGGTCGGCACGCGCTTGCCCGGCAAGGGCAGCATCTATGTCTCACAGACGCTGCAATTCCGCGCGCCGGTTTACCTCGGCGATACCGTGCGCGCCGAGGCCGTGGTGCGCGAGGTGCACGCAAAACGCCGCCGCGTGGCGCTGGACACGCGCTGTCTCGTTGGCGAGACAGTGGTGCTGAAGGGCGAAGCCGTCATGCTCGCCCCCTCGCGCAGCGAAGCCGGGGCAGGCGGCTGAATCGTTCGAGCCATGCGGCCCGCACCGCCCGCGCGGCGGCTCTGGGCAGACCGCATTGGCCTGGACGCCGAGGACGCCTGTTGCTTCACACGCATACGGTGTGCACCGAGCGCATCTATTCGTTGGCCTTCACTTCCACTTTCACCGAGTTCAGCATCATCTGCGGCATGATCAGGAACATCGCCGCATTGGCAAGCGCAATGGGCTGGCCGTTCGCGCCGGAAAGACTGATGCGCAGGCTCTTTGGATCCTGCAGAAAGCGGCTCAGCTCGCGCAGGTAGCCCAGCACCACGTCCTGCGGCAACGCGGAAGAAAGCCTTGCACGAACCGCCTCCAGTTGCCGGGCAATCAACTCCGATACATCCAGCCCCCGTTTGCGCGCCTCGTGGGCCAGCAGCCGATTGGTCAGGCCATGATCGCGCCACTGCAGCGTCAGTCCGCCCAGCGTCAGCCGCCGCAGGGCCATGGCCAGCTCTGGGTCGTTCAGCGGCCCGCCCGGCTGCATGCGCGGCGCTTGTGGTGCGTCATTTGTGCCGGGTGAACCGGGTGCGCGTGCATCCGGCACGCGCTGCTCCTGCGGAGCGCGTTGTTCGCGCCATTCGCGCTGCATCTTGCGCGCCTGTTGCAGCAATTCCAGCGGCAGCGCCAGGTTGTGCAGCTCAACGCGCAGCTCCCCGGCTTCCGGCGCTCCATAACGTAGCGACGATGTATGCGCCATGCGCGCATCCGGCATCCAGGATTGACGCATTTTCACCTCCCCGCGCAGCGTCAGCTTTTCCAGCCCCAGCTCCTGCAACGCTTCCTGCAGCTTCAATGTTCTCTGCTTGCCCAACCTTGCCAACTCCAGCAACGGCAGCGGCAAGGTGCCCAGATCAATCCGGCTCTCGCCCGCACCCGTGCGCCGGTCTCCTTTCCAGGTTCCTTTCACGCCCGTCCACACGATGGGTCGCACGCCGGGCAGTTCGATCCGGATTTGTGGAATGTCCAGCACCGAGGCCAGCAACCGGTCGCTGGTAAATTTCTCTTGCGGCGAGCGCGCCTCAGCGTGCGGCAGCAGCGAAGCTTCGGCAAATGTCATCGCCGGCATGACAATGCGCACTGGCTGCTTGTCCTTCACCAGTTCGATGGTGAGGGTATCGACATCGATCAGCCGGTAATGCATCAGCCCATTGTCGCTGCGCGCGCCCTTCAGGCGGATTTCCTTCACCCGCGCCGTCAGCACATCGTTCCCGTCCTCGCGCATTTCGGCCAGCACCACATCATCCAGCACGATGGTATCGTCATCGGTTCGGATGTTGCCCACCTTCGGCTGCAATTGCAGCTCCAGCCGCAACACGTCGAACAGGGCCTTCACCGCCGGTGGCTCCTGCAACGCCCGCGCCGGCGCGGGCAGCAACATCAGCAGGCCGACGGCAGCCAGCATCAGCGCCGCAAAAGATCTGCGCAGCAGCCCGTTACGGGGCGAAAGCGCCTGTTCCAGCATGGCATTTTCTCCCGATGGTTGAATTGCTTTCCGGGAGCACTATCGCATGCACAAGGTACGCTTGCCAAATACCGGGCGCCATGCCATGCGGGCGGATATGAAGACGCGGTTGCGCGTATGTCTGCATTCGGCGGGAACACCACCATGAGCGAGCCATCCCAACAGGACTTTCCGCTGCTGGAGCGCGAGGTGGAAATCGTCAACGCCCGCGGCCTGCACGCCCGCGCCGCCGCGCAGGCGGTGAAGCTGGCCGAGGGTTTTGAAGCGGAAATCACCTTTTCGCATGATGGCCAGACGATCTCCGCCACTTCCATCATGGATCTGCTTCTGCTGGCTGCCGCGCCAGGCAGCAGGGTGCTGATTCAGGCCAGCGGTCCGGATGCCGAAGAAGCATTGCAGGCACTGGCGCAACTGGTGTCCGACAGGTTCGGCGAGGAGGAATGAAGCGGCTCATGGCCGCTCTCTGCGGCAGTCCATGCCGGTGCGGTGTGCCGTTCCTTGACAATCCCGCCACCGTGTGCGCTTTTCCGCGCCAAACTGGTTTTTCCGCATTTTCGAGGCGAATCACACCATGCACGAATATCGAACCCACACCTGTAGCGACCTGCGCGCCGAGCACATCGAACAGACCGTGCGCCTCTCCGGCTGGGTGCACCGCATCCGCGATCATGGCGGGGTGCTGTTCATCGACCTGCGCGATCATTACGGCATCACCCAAGTCGTCGCCGACCCCGACAGCCCCGCCTTTTCCACCGCCGAGAAGCTGCATGCGGAGTGGGTCATCCGTGTCGATGGCTATGTGCGCGCCCGCCCGGAAGGCACCGAGAACCCCAAGCTACCCACCGGCGAGGTGGAAGTCTTCGCCACCGGCATCGACGTGCTCTCCGAGGCGAAAGAGCTGCCGCTGCCCGTCTTCGGCGAGCCGGACTATCCCGAGGACATCCGCCTGAAGCATCGCTACCTCGACCTGCGGCGCGAGAAGATGCACCGCAACATATTACTGCGCTCCGCCATCACCCGCTGGTTGCGCGAGCGCATGCATGCGGAGGGCTTCACCGAGTTTCAGACCCCGATCCTTACCGCTTCCTCGCCGGAAGGCGCGCGCGACTTCGTCGTGCCCTCGCGCCTGCACCCGGGCAGGTTCTACGCCCTGCCGCAGGCCCCGCAGCAATACAAGCAGCTCATCATGGCCTCCGGCTTCGACCGCTACTTCCAGATCGCCCCGTGCTTTCGCGACGAGGACGCCCGCGCCGATCGCTCGCCCGGTGAGTTCTACCAGCTCGATATCGAGATGAGCTTCGCAACCCAGGAAGACGTGCTGAACACCGTCGAGCCGGTATTGCGCGATCTGTTCATGGAGTTCGGTGGCGGCAGGCCGGTAACCGAAACGTTTCCGCGCATTCCCTATCACGAGGCCATCCTGAAATATGGCACCGACAAGCCCGACCTGCGCAATCCCATCGAGATGCAGGACGTTTCGGAACATTTCCGCGGCTCCGGTTTTCGCATCTTCGCGCAACTGCTGGAAAAGGACGAGCGCAACCGCGTCTGGGCCATCCCTGCGCCGGGGGGCGGCAGCCGCGCTTTCTGCGACCGCATGAACAACTGGGCGCAGCAACAGGGCCAGCCGGGGCTTGGCTACATCATGTTCCGCGAGGAAGATGGTGCGGTGAGCGGCGCCGGGCCACTGGCAAAGAACATCGGCCCGGAGCGCACCGCCGCCATTGCCGCGCAGCTTGGCCTGAAGGCTGGCGATGCCACCTTTTTCGTTGCCGGCAATCCGCAGAAATTCGCTCCCTTCGCGGCGGATGCGCGCCAGAAGGTGGGCCGCGAGCTGGAGCTGATCGACGAGAACCGTTTCGACTTCTGCTGGATCGTCGATTTCCCCATGTATGAATGGAACGAGGACGAGAAGCGCATCGAGTTCTCGCACAACCCCTTCTCCATGCCGCAGGGCGGCATGGAGGCGCTGCAGGCGGCCTGGGAGGCCATCGAGACCGGCGATTACGGCCCGGCGCTGGGGCTGAAGGCATATCAGTATGACATCGTCTGCAACGGCGTGGAGCTGTCATCGGGCGCGATACGTAACCACCTGCCGGAGCTGATGAAGCTGGCCTTCCGCATTGCCGGCTACGAGCCGAAGGTGGTGGAGCGCGAGTTCGGTGCGTTGTATCGTGCCTTTCAGTATGGCGCGCCGCCACATGGTGGCATCGCCCCGGGGTTGGATCGCATGGTCATGCTGCTGGCTGATGAGCCGAACATCCGCGAGGTGGTGATGTTCCCCATGAACCAGCAGGCCGAAGACCTGCTGATGGGCGCGCCATCGGAGATTTCTCCGCAGCAACTGCGCGAACTGCACATCCGCGTGGTGCTGCCTAAGAAGTAGAAGAAGGAAGCCTGACCAGACATGTCAGCCAATATGGTGCTGAAAGGCAAGCCGTGAGCAACAAGCGCATCATCATTTTGACCGGTAGTGAAATGCGTCATGACTTTTTCAGAAAGTTCATGGCCTTGCAGCCTAGGCTAACGGTGCTGCGCAGCTATTGCGAAGGCCGTGAGAAAAGTCTGGAAGCACTGGTGGAAGCCGACGAGAGGTCCGGCTCGTTACGCAAGAGGCATCTGGCCGCACGGGCTTGTTCCGAACGTGATTTTTTCAACGTATTCGTACAACTTTCGCAAGATCATTCCAATCCCTCTTTCATCCCCAAGGGGGATATCAATTTGCCTCAACATGTCGAGGAGATCATTGAACTGGAGCCTGACCTGCTTATCTCCTATGGATGCTCCATCATCCGCAGCCAGTTGCTGGAAGAATTTGCCGGACGTTTCGTCAATATTCACCTTGGCTTGTCGCCCTGGTATCGTGGCAGCGGCACAAATTTCTGGCCACTGGTGAACGGAGAGCCGGAATATGTTGGCGCAACATTCATGCACATAGATGCCGGAGTGGATACCGGCGATATCATCCACCAGATCAGGGCACGCATTTGCTGGGGAGATACGCCGCATACCATCGGCAATCGCCTGATTGCAGACATGGCAGCCACATGCGCCGAGCTGATACGCCGTTTCGACAAGCTGCAACGCCTGCCCCAGCCTGCCACACCGGAAAATGCCAGATACTATCGCAAGAAGGACTTTGATGAAGATTCGGTGCGCAGGCTGTATGACAATCTGTGCAACGGCATGATTGAACGGTATATAAGTGAAAAATGCAGGCGGGATGAGGAGGCGTCAATTCTGTGCAATCCCGCTATGGATGATTTCATGAATGGATGACGGTTTCATGAAAGCCATCATGTATCATTACGTGCGGGATGATGATTCTACTCTGTCCCACTTGCGATATTTGCATGTGGAGGATTTTCGAAAGCAGCTAGATTATTTCATGCAGAACTTTGGTGTCGTTTCCAAGGCTTCCTTTCTGGAAGCACTGGAGGGTGGGCCACTACCGGATGGCGTGGTTCTGACTTTTGATGATGGTTTTGTCGATCACCATCGCTTCGTACTCCCGGAGCTGGAACGAAGGGGATTGTGGGGCATCTTCTATATTCCCACCGGACCGCTGCAGGACAAGCGCTTGCTGGATGTTCATCGCGTTCATTTGCTGCTGGGCCGCTTCGGCGGAGAGCAGGTAGCTGAGGTCCTGAAAGACATGCTGGACACCACCATGCTGAGGCATGACAGGCGTGATGAGTTCGAGAGGACAACCTATCTGCGGCAGAAGAATACGGTTCCTGAACTGTTTGTGAAACGTGTGCTGAATTACTTTGTTAATCCAGATTGTCGTAGCCTGCTGACCGGAATGCTCATGGATCATTTTTTTGCCGTGAGGGAATCAGAGATATTATCGGGCATCTATATGAATGATGGCCAGATCAAGGATTTGGCCGAAGCTGGCATGATGATCGGCAGCCATACGGTGAATCATCCCGTGATGAGCTCGATTGCTGCAGAAAAACAGGAATGGGAGATTTTCACTTCATTTGCCACCCTTGAAAGGATCGTGGGAACGCTGAATCCGCGTACATTCTGCTACCCATATGGGGGTGTGTCCACCTTCACTGAAGAGACAGAACGTCTGTTGCACAACCATGATGTGGCATTCTCGTTCGCTGTGGAACCGCGCGACATGACCCTTCAGGACCTGCGCCATCGCCCGCAGGCGCTGCCGAGGTATGACTGTAACCAGTTTCCCCATGGACAGTGCCGCACCCTCTCTTGAGCTTTGCCGCCGTTTCGGGCACACAACAGGTAGACAGGCTAAGGGGAAGGAGCATGTGCGGTGTCTGACGAAGCACACATCCCGGCATCCCGATGCACCTCCATGGACGAGGTGCGGCGCGAGATCGACCGCATCGACGAGCAGCTTGTTGCCCTCATTGCCGAGCGCTTCAGTTATGTGGATCGTGCCTGGCAACTGAAGATGAACACCGGCGAAGGCGCCACCGTGCCCTGGCGCATCCAGCAGGTCATCGACAAGGTGCGCGCCCGTGCCGAACAGCACAACCTGCCCCCCGAGCTGGTAGAAGCCATCTGGCGGCAGATGATCGGCTGGTTCATCCAGTATGAAGAAGAGCGCTTGGCAGCTCGGCGCGCGCCGGGCGAACAGGGCGAAGGGGTCTGATGAGATGAGCGCCGCCGAGCCGTCCAGCAGCGGCGATGATGCCCGTTCCACCCCGCCGGTTGCGCCCGCAACACAGCCCGCCTCCCTGCGCTTCGGTGAAGGGGTGGGCATGTTCCTGTTCTCGCTGGCCGAGGCCAGCTTTCTGTTCATCCTGCCGGAAGTGCTGCTGACCTTCTTCGCCGTGCAGGGGCGCAAGCGCGCCGTGCTGACCGCCATCGCCTGGGGGCTGGCCGGAGCCTTTTTCGGCGCGCTGCTGATGTATTCCTGGGGTGCGGGTGCTTCGCTGAAGGTAAAGGCCGCGTTCCTCGGCGTCATACCCGGCATCACCCGCGACATGGCGCACGAGGTGCTGCAACTGCTGCAACTGGCCGGGTTGCCTGCCGTGTTCGTTGGCATGCTGCAGGGTATTCCCGGCAAGATGCTGGCCGCACTGTCGCCACATGCTGGCCTCGGCTTGGGGCAGTTCATACTGGTCTTTCTGGCGGCGCGGCTGGTGCTGTTCACCGTGGCCGCATCGCTGGCATGGGCCATTGCCGCCATCTGGCGGCGCCTGCTGCCGCGCATCAGTCCGTTGTGGGGCTGGGGCGCGTTCTGGCTGGCGTTTCATGCCTTGTGGTTTTTCGGCCTGCCTGTTTGAATGTGTGCACAACCGGACAGGAGCCAGCCCATGAGCGACACCACCAACAGCACTACCAACGGCGCCGATGCACTGGCGCTGGCACAGGCGCTCATCCGCTGCGCTTCCGTTACACCACGCGACGCAGGCGCACAGGACGTGTTGCGCGCCGCACTGGAGCCGGCGGGCTTTGCCTGCCATGACCTGCCCTTTGCCGAGCCGGACACGGAAGAGGTGCGCAATCTCTTCGCCCGCATCGGCGGGGAAGGCCCACACCTGTGCTTTGCTGGCCATACCGACGTGGTGCCGCCCGGAGACGAGGCCGACTGGCTGCATCCGCCATTTGCCGCGGTGGTGGAGGGCGGTGTGCTCTATGGCCGCGGCGCCTGCGACATGAAAGGCGCGGTGGCCGCCTTTGCCGCGGCAGCCATCGACTGGGCCAGCGAGCACCGCGCCGCGGGCCGCGCGCTGCCTGGCTCGCTGTCGTTTCTCATCACTGGCGACGAGGAAGGCCCGGCCATCAACGGCACGGTGAAGGTGCTGCGCTGGATGGCCGAACATGGCCACGTGCCCGATGCCTGCATCGTCGGCGAACCGAGCTGCGCGGAGGAGCTGGGCGACACCATCAAGAATGGTCGCCGCGGCTCGCTGAACCTGTTCATCGAGGCGCAGGGCGTGCAGGGCCACACGGCCTATCCGGAAAAGGCCGTCAACCCGGTGCACGCGCTGGCCAGGCTGGTGGATCGCCTGGTCAGCCAGCCGCTGGACGAGGGCACGGAGTTCTTCCAGCCCTCCACGGTGCAGTTTTCCACCTTCGACGTGAACAACCCGGCCACCAACGTCATTCCGGAGCGTGCACGGGCCACCTGCAACATCCGCTTCAACACCCTGCACACACCCAAGAGTCTGGAACAATGGCTGCGCCAGCAGGCCGAGCAGGTGCAGCACGAAACCTCCGCACGCTTCTTCTGGGAAATGAAGGTCTCCGGCGAGAGCTTCATCACCGAAGGCGGCGTGCTCATCGAGGTGATGCAGCAGGCCATCACGGCGGAAACCAGCCTGACGCCCGAGCTGTCCACCGGTGGCGGCACATCTGATGCGCGCTTCATCAAGGACTATTGCCCCGTCGCCGAGTTCGGATTGATCAACGAGACCATCCACCAGGTGAACGAGCGTGTGCCGGTGGGCGACCTGCACCGCCTGAAGCGCATCTATCGCCGCATGATCGACCTGTTCTTCCAGCACGCAGCAGCCTGAATGGTCGGGGTCGAACCGGTGCAGGGGGCGGCGGCATGGGGCCATCACATGCCCTGATAACGCGGGCCATCGCCCCCCTCCGGCGGTGTCCAGCGGATATTCTGGCCTGGGTCCTTGATGTCGCAGGCCTTGCAGTGCAGGCAGTTCTCCGCCTGTATCAGCAACCGCAGCCCGCCGTCATCGCCTTCCCGCCAGCGATACACCGCCGCTGGACAATAGCGCTGCTCCGGCCCGCCGAACACCCGGCGATTGAGCCGCGCCAGCGCCGCCTCGTCGCGAATTTTCAGATGTACCGGCTGGCCGCGCCGGTGCGCCACGCCGCTCAGCGCCAGTGAGTTGTCGCGGTCGAACACCAGCCTGCCATCCGGCTTCGGCGAGCGGATGCCGCGGCTCTTTTTCACCGGCCTCAGCGTGGCATGGTCGGGCACGTCGTTGGCCAGCAGCGGCAGCAACCGCCGCCCGCGCCGCCGCGCCCACCACATGTCCAGCGCGCCGCCCAGCAACGCGCCCGGCAGGCCGAAGCGCCGCCACAGCGGCTTGATGTTCGCCACCACCTCCAGCTCCCGCCAGAAGCCGCCATGTTGCACGCGCGTCACATACCCCTCCAGCCGAACACCCGCCGCGCCACGCGCCAGCGCCGCCGCCAGCTCCTCCCCGGCAATGCGCCCCGATTCCAGCGCCGCGTGCACCCCTTGCGCGCGCGCCACGTTCACCAGCCCGAAGGCATCACCCACCAGCAGCCCGCCGGGAAAGGCCAGCGCCTGCACATCGCGCACATCGGCCATGGCGATGGCCCGTGCGCCATAGCCGATGCGTTCCGCCCCCAACAGCGCCGGGGCAATGGCCGGATGCGTCTTCAGCCGCTGCATCTCCGCAAACGGCGACAGCCACGCATTGCGCCAGTCCATGTGCGCAATCAGGCCCACCGCCACATGCCGCGCATCCTGATGATACAGAAACCCACCCCCCGCGGCGCTGGCCGTACCACTCAGCGGCCAGCCCAGCGTATGCCGCACCCGCCCGGCCAGCCCCGGCTGCTCCTGCTCCAGCCGCCACAGTTCCTTCAGCCCCAGCGCGTAATGCACCGGATGGCCAAACAGGCCGAAACGATCCGCCACGGCGCGGGTGATGTTGCCGCGCGCCCCCTCCGCCAGCACCACGAAGCGCGCGGTTATCTCCACCCCCGGCTCGTGTTGCGGGCCCGGCGTGCCGTCCTCGCGCAATCCCGCCTCGCCCGCCACCACGCCGATGAGTCGCTTTTCGGCCTCGTCGAACAATGGTTCGCTGGCGGCAAAACCCGTGAATACCTCCGCCCCGGCTGCTTCCACCTTGCGCGCCAGATATTGCACCAGCGCCGATAGCGGCCCGAGAAGCTGGCCCTCGTGGCGCAACATCTCCGGCAGCAGGGCAGGGGGCAGGCGCACCGCATGGCGCGCACCCAGCCACAGCAATTGCTCGTCGCGCACCGTGGTGCGCAGGGGAAAGGCTGCATCCTCGCGCCAGCCGGGAATGAGCGCATCCAGCGGCGCCGGGTCGATGATTGCGCCGGAAAGCGTGTGCAACCCCGGCTCGGCGGCTTTCTCCAGCACGCAGATGGCTGGCGCCACGCCCGCCTGCCGCCCGGCTTCGGCCAGCGCCAGTGCACAGGACAGCCCCGCCGGCCCGCCACCGACGATCAGCACATCATATTCCAGCCGCTCCCGCTGCATGCACGCGGCATAGCGCAATCACCCTGCCCGCGCCAGAGCGCCGTGGATGGCGTGAAAATTCATGGGTCCTGAGCCTGGCCATGCACGCGAGGCGCCCTGAACCTGTGGTAGCCTGTGGCCCGCACAAATGATGCAGCCACAAATGGTGCGCAACCGGCACCTGACCGGATCACATGCCCTCCGGTACCTCGATATGCTTCTCCAGGTCGGCAAAGCGGGTGAAGTTTTCGGTAAACTGCACTTCCACATTGCCCACCGGACCGTGGCGCTGCTTGGCGATGATGATCTCCGCAATGCCGTGCATGTCTTCCATCTGCGCCAGCCACTCGTTGAATTTCTCCGAACCTTCCGGCGGCTTCTTCTGCTTCAGGTAATATTCCTCGCGGAAGATGAACAGCACCACGTCGGCATCCTGCTCGATGGAGCCGGACTCGCGCAGGTCGGAAAGCTGCGGGCGCTTGTCTTCGCGCGATTCCACCTGGCGCGACAGTTGCGACAGCGCCAGGATCGGCACGTTCAGTTCCTTCGCCAGCGCCTTCAGGCTGGTAGTGATCTCGGTGATTTCCTGCACACGGTTTTCCTGCGCCCGCCGCGACGAGCCGGACAGCAGTTGCACATAGTCCACCACGATCAGGTCCAGCCCATGCTGGCGCTTGATGCGCCGCGCCCGCGCCGCAAGCTGGCTGATGGTCAGTCCGCCGGTATCGTCGATGAACAACGGCACCCGGTCGATTGTTGCCGCAACTTCCTGCAGGCGCGAGAAGTCCTCCGGCGTGATGTCGCCC
>JAJRRZ010000166.1 GCA_024279045.1 Alphaproteobacteria bacterium | reverse complement strand
TGGGGCCATCCTCGACGTTGCCGTGGACATCCGTCAGGTATCGCCCACCTTTGGCCACCATGTTGCTGTTGAACTCTCGGCGGACAACTGGAAACAGCTACTGATTCCTGTGGGCTTCGCCCACGGGTTCTGCACGCTTGAGGAGAATACAGAGGTCATCTACAAGGTTACCAACTATTATTCGCCAGAGCATGACAAAGGGCTGGCCTTTGATGACCCTGACCTGGGCATTGAGTGGCCTGTCGATCCCGACGAGGCTATCCTTTCCGAAAAGGACAGGCACCATCCGCGCCTTGCGGAATTGCCGGCGTATTTCACTTATCCGGGGGAAAAGGCATGAAAATTATCGTTACCGGCGGAACGGGCTTCATCGGTTCCGCCTTGTGCCAGCATCTGGTGCGTCAATCCGCGGATGAGGTGCTGAACATCGACAAGCTCACCTATGCCGCCAATCCGGCCTCCGTCGCAGCCCTGGAAGACGCGCCTTCCTACAGGTTCATGCAGGCAGACATATGCGACATGGAGAGCATGCGCCGGGCCTTTGCCGAATTTCGGCCCGATGCGGTAATGCACCTGGCGGCAGAAAGCCATGTCGATCGTTCCATCGACGCCGCTGCACCTTTCATGCATACCAATATCATTGGCACATTCACGTTGCTTGAGGCTGCCCGAGAATACTGGAACTCCCTGCCCGCCGATCGTCGCGAGCGTTTCCGCTTTCTGATGGTATCCACCGACGAGGTTTATGGTTCGCTGGGCAAGGAGGGTGCCTTCAGCGAAACCACGCCGTATGATCCCAGCTCTCCCTACTCAGCCAGCAAGGCATCCGCTGACCATCTGGCCATGGCCTGGCATCGCACCTATGGCCTGCCCGTCATCATCACGAATTGCTCGAACAACTATGGCCCGCGCCAGTTCCCGGAAAAGCTCATACCGTTGATGATCATCAATGCCCTGCATGGCAAGCCATTGCCCGTCTATGGCGACGGCAGCAACGTGCGCGACTGGCTGCATGTGGATGACCACGCGCAAGCCTTGCGCCTGGTGGTGGAAAAGGGAAAGACGGGCGAGAAATACAACATCGGCGGAAATAGCGAACGGACAAACCTGCAGGTGGTGAAGGCCATATGCGCCATCATGGATGAGTTGCACCCGCAAGGCGCACCCCACGAGGAATTGATCCGGTTTGTCGAAGACAGGCCGGGGCATGATTTCCGCTATGCCATCAACGCGGAGAAGATCCGCCGGGAACTTGGTTGGCAACCACGCGAAACCTTCGAAAGCGGCCTGCGCAAGACCGTGGAATGGTATCTGGAAAACGAAGCCTGGTGGCGCCCCTTGTATCAGGCAAATGCGCAAGGGAAGCGGCGCGGAGTGCTGGCCAACAGTGGGGTTGCCCAGACATGAAGATCCTGGTCATCGGCGCATCTGGACAGCTGCCCCATGCTCTCAGTGAGGCGGAACGCCCATCCGGCTGGCGGCTATGGACAATGGGCCGGCCGGATCTGGACATCACCCAGCCGGATGCCGTGCGGGAATGCGTTGCGGCACATGCGCCAGACGTCGTTGTCAATGCCGCTGCCTACACCGCCGTGGACAAGGCAGAGGACGACGAGGTTGCTGCCTACGCCGTCAACAGGGATGGTGCAGAGTATTTGGCGCGCGCCTGTGCCGAGCAGGGGGCCGTGCTCGCGCATGTTTCCACCGATTATGTATTTGACGGTGCGAAGGATGCACCATGGATCGAGACTGATCCTCCCAACCCTCTCGGCGTTTATGGTGCTTCCAAGCTGGCGGGTGAGGAGGCGGTGCGCGCGGCCTGCGCTCGCCACGTGATCCTGCGCACTGCCTGGGTATTCAGCCCCTGGGGACACAATTTCGTCCGAACCATGCTGCGGCTGGCAAGTGAACGGGAGGAGTTGCGCGTGGTGGATGATCAGCATGGCTGCCCCACATATGCGCCGCATCTGGCCGATGCCATTCTGAAGATCATCGCCCGCTTGTCCATGCAAGACAAGGCGGCATGGGGCACCTATCATCTGGCAGGCAGTGGCGAAGCGACCTGGCATGGCCTGGCTGCATACATCATGGACTGTTCGCGGCAATTGGGCGGGCCTTGGGCCCAGGTGCGGCCAATCCCAACGGCTGACTTTCCCACCCGCGCACAGCGCCCAGCCAATTCCCGCCTGGACTGCTCCCTGGCGGAACAGACATTCGGCGTGCGCCTTCCTCATTGGCGGGAGGGCGTGAAATTGTGCGTGGAACGCATCCTGAAAGAAGGGCGAGAGGCATGAAAGGCATCATTCTGGCAGGTGGCAGTGGCACACGCCTGCATCCGATGACATTGGCGGTGTCCAAACAGCTGTTGCCCGTCTATGACAAGCCGATGATCTACTATCCGTTGTCGACGCTGATGCTGGCGGGCATACGCGACATTCTGATCATTTCCACGCCCCATGACCTGCCCCTTTTCAGGCGACTGCTGGGCACGGGCGAACAGTGGGGCATTTCGCTGTCCTACGCCGAGCAACCACGTCCGGAGGGTCTGGCACAGGCCTATATCATCGGCAGGGATTTCGTGGCTGGCGAGCCATCGGCGCTGATCCTGGGCGACAACATTTTCTTCGGACATGATTTTGTCAATGTTCTGTCCAGAGCCCGTGCATTGGTCGAAAATGAGGACGGGGCCTGCGTTTTTGCCTACCATGTCGATGATCCGGAGCGTTATGGCATCGTCGAGCTGGACGGCAATGGTCGTGCGATCAGCATCGAGGAAAAACCGGCACAACCCAAATCGAAATGGGCTGTAACCGGCCTTTATTTTTATGACAGCAATGTCGTGGACATTGCCCGGGAGATACGCCCCTCGGCCCGTGGAGAGCTGGAAATCACCGATGTCAACGCCACCTACATGGCGCGGGGGCAGCTACGGGTGGAACGGCTCGGGCGCGGTTTTGCCTGGCTGGACACGGGCACACCGGACAGCCTGCATGAAGCCTCCGCCTTCGTGCGCACGCTGCAGAAGCGTCAGGGGTTGCAGATGGCAAGTCCTGAAGAAATCGCCTGGCGTATGGGGTACATTTCTCTTGAACAACTGAAAAGCATGGCGCGCCAATTCGGCAACTCTGCTTATGGCGCATATCTCGAGGACGTGTTCAAGTGCGCAGTGCAACATTGTGGATGAACAAACTGGTTGCTTTGATGCCGAACTGATTCAAGATAACTTGCATAGGCGCGATAAATCCGGGGCATTTCCCGGGAATGAAGGTGTCTATTAGGCCCTCTAGACGAATTTTATCCAGATGAAGGCGCAGACGAGGGCAGGCATTGATGCGAAATTGGCCGCTGTTTTCTCGCAGCGCAGGGCAATTCTCTTGAACCGTTTGA
>JAJRRZ010000165.1 GCA_024279045.1 Alphaproteobacteria bacterium | reverse complement strand
TCATGACAAGGCTGCAATATCCAACCTGAACGCCACCTGAACGAACATATGGAGGGCCGCATATGCACGCATGCATGCGCGCATGGCGGTGAAAGGTCTCAAAAAAGCCCCGCCAGCGGCGGCGGGGCAGACCGGAAAAACGGAGCAAGAAGGAGGTATTTTTCACTCATGCCGGCCCGATGATGTGGCATGGCGTTCCGCGGAGGGAACGGCGCGGATGTGGCGGCGCGCATCGATCTGCTTCAGGCGGCGCTCCTCTTCGAACATGTAATCGCGGGTCAGCGGCAGGGCGGCCTGATCCTTCACCATCTGGATCTGGAAATTGTTCATCAGGCCGGAGCGGAACATGGCCTCGGAGGCCGCCAGATAGAATTCCCACATGCGCACGAAACGGTCG
Organism: Alphaproteobacteria bacterium; assembly: GCA_024279045.1. Taxonomy (GTDB): domain Bacteria; phylum Pseudomonadota; class Alphaproteobacteria; order Rhizobiales; family Aestuariivirgaceae; genus Thermopetrobacter. The sequence continues at coordinate 5,169 of JAJRRZ010000165.1, read as the reverse complement.
TCATACAGCTCGGCAGCGCGGATGGAGCGGTTCATGAAGCGCTCGCGCCAGGCCTTCAGCGTATCGGCATAATGCAGGCGCAGGATCTCCACATCGGAGACGATCAGCCCCGTGCGCTCGATGGCCGGCAGCACCTCCGACATGGCGGGAATGTAGCCGCCGGGGAAGATGTAACGATCGATCCAGCGCGAGGTTACGCCGGGGCCATCGGCGCGGTTGATGGAGTGCAGCACGGCAACGCCGTCGTCGGCCAGAAGCTCTCGCACCTTGTTGAAGAAGGCCGGATAATGGGCCACGCCAACGTGCTCGAACATGCCGACGGAGACGATGCGGTCAAAACGCTCGGAAATGTCGCGATAGTCCTGCAAACGAACCTCGACGCGCTTCGACAGGCCCAGACGCTCGGCACGGGCGGTGGCATATTCGTGCTGCTCGGTGGAGAGCGTGATGCCCACCACGTGCACGTCCTCGTAGACCTGGGCTAGATACAGCGCCATGCCGCCCCAGCCGCAACCGATGTCGAGAATGCGCTGGCCGGGGCGGATATGCAACTTGGCGACGAGGTGGCGCTTCTTGGCCAGTTGCGCCTGTTCCAGGTCGCACCCGGGATCATCGAAATAGGCGCAGGAATATTGCCGGTCGGAATCGAGGAACAGCTCGTAGAGGCGGCTGTCGAGATCATAATGATGGGCGACGTTGCGCCGTGCGCGGCGACGGTTGTTGCGCGGGCGCAGGCGCATGGCGAGACGGCGGAAGTCATCCAGCCATTGCACGAAGACGGGATAGTCGGCCTGGCGCACGTTGGTCATGACCAGGATCATGAAGTCGGCAATGCTGCCCTTCTCCATAATCAGGCCGCCATCCATGTAGGCCTCGCCGAGCCAGCGGTCGGCATCCAGCAGGCGGCGCAGCCACCGGTTCGAGGTAATGCGGGCGCGCACCTCCTCGCCTTCACCGTTGCCATAGGTGCGCAAAGTGCCGTCCGGATAGACCAGCGACAACCTGCCGTTGCATATGCAGCGGCGGAGTACGGAATCCATAATGCTGTTGGCAAGCATGAAAATCCCTCCCGCGAATGTCTTGACTTGTGCGCTTTCTCCCATGTTTGCGCCCCGGGCCTCACAGACGCAGGTCATGGCCACGGCATCTGCGGCCACCCAAACGTAATGCATCCGACCTGTGCGCAATCTTTCCGGCTGGTGAAGATATGGTCATGAATGCATGGGTTTTCAAAAGCCCATCCCACGCAACAGTATATCACGAACCATGGAACAAGGTCATATCAGGAATCTCTAATATATTGAAAAAATATACATGAGAAATCTCTAATATAAGAAAGTTCTTATGGCATTTGATGGATCACATTTGCATGAATATTGCTGCATGCAACCTATATTCTATATTGCGTATATTCAAACCACATGCTAGGAGACTCAGTCAGGGTGGAAGGGCTGCGGCAATGGCTTGTCGCGAACAGGACGAAAAGTCCCGCGCGGCATGCGCAACAATAACATAACAGGTGAGGGAGACATGGCGAGGAAACGCACAGGCCCGCAGCGGATGGCTCTGCTGGCGACGGCTGCGGCAGGCATGGCACTGCTGGCGCAGGGGGCGTCGGCAGAAGTGCGAAAGGTTCAGGAAAAGGGTCTGAAGCCTTATGAAATAGTGGATGACATCTCCATACCCAAGCCGCTGACCGACAAGCCGGGCGATGCCAAGCGCGGGGCGGAGCTGGTGGTCGTGCGCAAGAAAGGCAATTGCCTGGCCTGCCACAAGATCCAGCAACTGGATGAGTTTCCATTTCACGGAGAGATAGGGCCTGAGCTGACCGATGTGGCCAACAACATGTCGGAAGGGGAAATGCGGCTGCGGCTCGTCAACCCGAAGGTGGTCAATCCGGACACCATCATGCCGGCCTACTACCGTGTGGCAGGGCTGCACCGGGTATTGAAGAAGTTCCAGGGCAAGCCCATACTGAGCGCCCAGGAAATCGAAGACATCATCGCCTTCCTGAAAACGCTGAAGGCGACGCAGTGAGCAGTTGCAGCGTGCGCGGCAACTGAAACGAACGGCAAGGCGGGCGCAGATCCGCCATGAGCAAATGCGGAAACGACACGCCGGGAAGGGCACGCAACAGCAACAGGAACCTCGAGACTGGAGGAGCAAGGACGCATGAGCAAGGTTCGTATCGATATCGTGGATCGCCGCGAATTTCTGGTGATAGGCGGTGCGGCTGCGGCGACGCTGGCGGCACTGAGTAGTGGCGCGTTGGCCAAGGCCGACCCGGCGGATGCCGAGGCCCTGCTGAACGAGCTGACCAAGGGCGCAAAGCCGACGGAAGGCAAGGTCAAGCTGGAGATGCCGGAAATCGCCGAGAATGGCGCCACGGTGCCGCTGAAGGTAACGGTGGACAGCCCGATGACGGAGCAGGACTACTGCAAGTCCGTTACCATCATCGCCACAAAGAACCCGGTGGCGCACATCTGCAACTTCGAGTTCACGCCCGATTCCGGCAAGGCATGGGTATCCAACCGTATCCGCATGGCCAAGACGCAGGAAGTCTGGGCCCTGGCGCAGATGTCGGACGGATCGTTCCGCATCGGCAAGACAACGGTGAAGGTTACCATCGGCGGCTGCGGCGGCTGATGCCATCACCGGTAAGGGCAATCAACGGACACAGCGCCGGGATGCATTATGCGGCATCCGCGTAATGCAGTGGCAATGCGAAGCGAAATACAAGGAGATATCATCATGTCTAAGGCTCGCGTGAAGGTGCCGAAGAAGGCGAAGAAGGGCGAAATCATCACCATCAAGACGCTGGTGAAGCACAAGATGCAGCGCGCCACGAAGGACAAGAAGACGGGTGAACCCATTCCGCGCAACATCATTCACACCTTCGAGGCCGCGTTCAATGGCAAGACCTTCCTGAAGGGCAATTGGGACACCGGTGTATCGGCCAACCCTTATTGCGCCTTTACCCTTCGGGTGCAGGAATCGGGTGAATACACCTTCACCTGGAAAGACGACAAGGGCGAGACCTACACCGCCAACGCCAAGATCGAGGTTGCGTAAGTCCTCCAGTGCGGAATCCTGCAACACGACTGTCGTCTCCGGCCTGGGGAAGGGCCGCCGCAACAGCAAAGTGGCCGGGGACGCACACAAGACCACGACAGACGGCATAACAACAAGAACCGCAACAACGTATCAGCGAGGGACAAAATGCCAGGGAGAAAGCATCGCATGGGCGGCCTTGCCGGAAAGGGAATGCTGGCTGTTTTCGGCGCGGGTGCGCTGGCGCTGGCCGCCACGGGCTGGATGGCGGCAGGCACGCCAGAGGCACAGGCCAAGAGCAAATATGAAGTGGATGGCAAGAAATCCGGATATCTCTACTCCACCCCGGAAACCCAGGCCATGCAGGATGACGACTTCATGAACCAGGGCATGCTGTGGGTGGAGCGCGGTCAGAAACTATGGAGCCAGGTGGAAGGCGCGGCAGGCAAGAGCTGCCAGAGCTGCCATGGCGACGTGGAGAAGATGCGTGGCGCCTACACCACCTATCCGAAATACGACCCGAAGACGAAGAAGCTCATCAACATCGAACAGCGCATCAACCGCTGCCGCACCGAGCAGATGAAGGCCAAGGCATGGAAGTGGGAAAGCGACGAGCTGTTGTCCATGACGACGCTGATCGGCTACGTGTCGCGTGATCTGCCGATGAACGTGAAGATAGATGGCCCAGCCAAGCCGTTTTTTGAAAAGGGCAAGGCCTTCTATTACCAGCGCCGCGGCCAGCTCGACATGGCCTGCAAGCATTGCCACATCGACAACCCGGGCAAATTCATTCGTGCTGACCTGCTGTCCGAAGGGCGCGCTGGCGGGGCTTTTCCGCTGTATCGCCTGAAATGGCAGAAACTGGGGTCCATGCACCGGCGTTTTCGTGGCTGCAACAGGCAGGTACGGTCGGAACCCTACAAGGCCGGTTCGGATGAATACGTGAACGTGGAGCTTTACATCAAGTGGCGTTCCAATGGTTTGCCGGTGGAAGTGCCGGCGGTGCGCCGCTGAAGCTTGCTGCCAAGGTGCAGAAGGCTGGCAATCAATATATCGTGGGCGGGCCAGCCAACGGCCCGTCCGCCTTGTCCGCCAGACCACCACCACACCAAAACGGCATTGTCCGCCGGTGTGTATGTTGTCGGCGTCTGCTCAGCCTGTTCGGACAGCTTGGCGGTTTGTCCCGCGTGGTGTGTTTCATCCTGTTCGATTGTCCCCTCCCCTGCCCTCTGCCGGCCAGATCCGCATCCACCTTCGGTACATCGACCGGCAGCGGAGAGAGGAAGGGCCTGCTTGCAGCGGGCTGACAAGGCTTGACCTGGTCGGCTCGGGAGAACCAAAACAACATCACGCGCAAGGAGTGTCGCTGTGCTCAACCGTCGCGATTTCATCCAGCTGGCGCTGGCCACCATGGCCATCACCGGCGGTGGTGTGGGAGGTCTGCGCAAGGCCCTGGCCGAGGAATCCCTCACGCAGGACAAGCTGCTGCAATTCAAGCCCAAGGGGCAGGTAACGCTGATTCACGTTACCGACATTCATGCCCAGCTGGTGCCCATCTATTTCCGCGAGCCGGACGTGAACCTCGGTGTTGGCGAGATGAAAGGCCTGCCGCCGCATCTGACGGGCGAAGACTTCCTGAAGCATTACAACATTCGCCGCGGCACGCCGGAGGCCCATGCGCTGACGTATCTGGACTTCAACGAACTGGCGAAGAAATACGGGCGCATCGGCGGCATGGATCGCGTGGCCACGATCGTGAAGGCCATTCGCGCGGAGCGCGGCGAGGACAAGTGCCTGGTGCTGGATGGCGGCGACACCTGGCAGGGGTCGTATACCTCGCTGGTGACCAGGGCGCAGGACATGGTGGACGTGATGAACGCGCTGGGCACCGATGCCATGACGGCGCACTGGGAGTTCACCTTTGGCGAGGAGCGGGTGCTGGAGCTGATAGAGCAGCTGAAGTTCCCGTGGCTGGCGGGCAATGTCATCAACACCGAATGGGAAGAACCGGTGTTCAAGGCCTGGCAGATGTTCGAGAAGGGCGGCGTGAAGGTGGCCGTCATCGGCCAGGCCTTCCCCTATACACCGGTGGCCAACCCGCGGCACATGATTCCCAGC
>JAJRRZ010000164.1 GCA_024279045.1 Alphaproteobacteria bacterium | reverse complement strand
TCCTGCAGGGCAACGATCTCCGGCATTTCCTTGCGGCATGGCGGACACCAGCTTGCCCAGAAGTTGACCATCACCACCTTGCCACGCCATTCATCCAGCGTGTGCGGCTTGCCTTCGCCATCCAGCACGGTGAACCGTGGCAGAGGCTTTGGCGTGGGATGAATCACCAGCTCGCGCATCGCCCCCGTTGCCAGCGATGCCGGCAACGCACCACCTCCCCGTGCCTGCCGTTCGGCCTGTTGTGCCTGTTCGGCCGACCCCGGCTCCGGCGCCGGTGGCTTGCCCTGTCGGGCCTGCATGGCATACAAGGCGGCAATGGCAATGCCCGCGGCCAGCATGCCCCACTTCACCATGCGGCGCATGTTGGCCGGTGGCGTGGTATTGCTGTCATTATTCATGCCGGTTCTCCCGATAGAGAGCGGACTGCAGCGGAGTGCAGATCATGGCCAATCGCATGTGGGGCGGCAGGTTCGCATCCGGCCCCGACGAGCTCATGGAAGAAATCAACGCCTCCATTGACTTCGACCAGCGCTTCCACCGGCAAGACATCGAAGCCTCCAGGGCCCACTGCCGCATGCTGGCCGCGCGCGGCATCATCGCACCGGAAGACGCGGAAAAGATATTGGCCGGGCTGGAGCAGGTGGCAAGTGAAATCGCCGAAGGAAAGTTCACATTCTCGCGCGCGCTGGAAGACATCCACATGAATGTCGAGGCGCGGCTGGCGGAGATCATCGGCGATGCGGCGGGAAGATTGCACACCGCGCGCTCGCGCAACGACCAGGTGGCTACCGACTTCCGCCTGTATGTGCGCGATACGGTCGATCACCTGATGGAGCAGCTCGCCGCGCTGATGCGCACGCTGGCGGAAAAGGCGGCGCAACATGCCGAAGTGATCATGCCCGGCTTCACGCACCTGCAGGTGGCCCAGCCGGTTACCTTCGGGCATCACCTGCTGGCCTACGTGGAAATGTTCGCCCGCGACCGCTCCAGGCTGGCCGACGCCCGCAAGCGGCTGAACGAAAGCCCGCTGGGCGCCGCGGCGCTGGCTGGCACCAGCTTTCCCGTCGATCGCGAAATGACGGCGCGCGAGCTGGGGTTTGATCAGGCCATGCGCAATTCCATTGATGCGGTCTCCGCCCGCGATTTCGTGCTGGAGGTGCTGGCCGCGGCGGCCATCTGCGCCACACATCTGTCGCGCTTTGCCGAGGAGCTGGTGATCTGGTCTACCGCGCAGTTCGATTTCATCCGCCTGTCCGATCGCTTCACCACCGGTTCGTCCATCATGCCGCAGAAGCGCAACCCCGACGCGGCGGAGCTGATCCGCGCCAAGGCGGGCCGTGTCATCGGTGCGCTGGTGGCGCTGATGGTGGTGATGAAGGGGCTGCCGCTGGCCTATTCGAAGGACATGCAGGAAGACAAGGAAGGCGCCTTCGATGCGCTGGACACCCTGTCGCTGGCGCTGGAGGTGATGCGCGGCATGGTGGCCGACATGGAGCCGAACGAGGAGGCCATGCGGGCGGCTGCCGCGCAAGGGTTCTCCACCGCCACGGATCTTGCCGACTGGCTGGTGCGCGAGCTGAACATGCCGTTCAGGCAGGCCCATCACGTAACCGGCAGGCTGGTGGCTCTGGCCGAGGAGAAGGGCGTTGATCTGCCCGACCTGACGCTGGAAGAGATGCGCTCGGTGGAGCCGCGCATCAGCGAGGATGTGTTCTCCGTGCTGGGAGTGGAAAACTCCGTGGCCTCGCGCACCAGCTTCGGCGGCACCGCGCCGGACAACGTCCGCCGCATGGCCGAATGGTGGCTGCAGGAACTGCGCGACATCTAGGCTCAGGACTCATAAAGAGGCATGGCAAATGGCGCAGATGCCGTGCTAATTTATGGGTCCTGAGCCTAGGGTCAGGACTCAATACTTGAGCACTCCCCATGTGCATTTTGGCTTCATCTCAGGCGATTTTTCGTTCTTGCCAATAGCTCCACTATTGCCTGCGAACGAAAAACCGCTGCTATTTTGCCAAAATGCCCATGAGAAGCACTCATTTATTGAGACCAGACCCTAATGCCGGAGGCTGAAGAAACATGGCGCATGGCGACAATCCGGACCCGCGTGAAAAGCTGGGCCTGCGCATTGCCCTGCTGGTGGGGCTGGCGGGCGCGGCCTATGTGGGCGTGCAGTTCGCGCTGGGCTACTGGAAGTCCTGGTTGCTGGCGGCGTCCATCATTGCCCTTGCCATCGCTCTGTATTTTCTCGTCTGGCCTTCCGACGAGAGCTGATGGCCCTCTGCCCTTCCGCTTGTGCGAAATGATATGGTCGAGCGTGAAAAAGACCTTGTGGCCGACAGCGCCGGCCACAAGGCTTTTTCACGATCAATGGCATGACAGGCGCATAACCTGCTCAGCAACTGCGCTGCGCGGGTGATGGCGATGCAGCGGGTTCGGAGGGCGTGGCGGATGCAGCTTTCTCCGGCACCCGGTGCGCCAGGTCCGCCGTTACATCGGCCAGCCGCAACATGTTCGTTGCCCCCGGCGTGCCCAGCGGCACACCGCAGGTGATCAGCACCCGCTCGCCGACCATGGCAAAGTCCTCACGCCAGGCGATGCAGCAGGCCTTCTCGGCCATATCGTCCAGATCGGTGGGGTCGTCGGTGAGCACGCAATGCAGCCCCCAGGCCAGCGACAACCGCCGCACCGTCTCGATGCGCGGGCTGAGCGCGATAATGGGCACCGCCGGACGTTCACGCGAGATGCGCAGACCCGTGGAGCCGGAGGAAGTATAGCTGACGATGCAGGCCACCTTCAGCGTCTCGGCAATGGAACGCGCCGCGGCGGAAATGGCATCGGCGGTAGTGGCCTCCGGCCGGGTTTCCAGCTGGCTGCGGATGATGTTACCGTAATTGGGGTCGCTTTCAACGTTCTGGGCGATGCGATCCATGGTCATCACCGCCTCTACCGGCCACTTGCCGGCAGCGGATTCCGCCGAGAGCATGATGGCATCCGCGCCTTCGAACACGGCGGTGGCCACGTCGGAGACCTCTGCCCGTGTCGGCGAGGGATTCTCGATCATCGATTCCAGCATCTGCGTGGCCACCACCACCGGCTTGCCGGCGCGGCGCGCCGCGCGGGTGATGCGCTTCTGCCATCCGGGCACCGATTCCAGCGGCAGCTCCACGCCCAGGTCGCCACGCGCCACCATCAGCGCATCGGACAGGTCGATGATCTCGCGCAGGCAGCGCAGCGCGGCGGGCTTTTCGATCTTTGCCAG
>JAJRRZ010000163.1 GCA_024279045.1 Alphaproteobacteria bacterium | reverse complement strand
CCCACCACCAGCGCCGCCAGCCCCAGCCACATCAGGAAGATGCCGGGCACGAGCACTTCGCCGATGAGCAGCAGCATCCCGGCAATCCACCAGCCATAGTCGTCGAGCAGTTGTTCAAGGCCCATGATGCTTCACGCCCCCTTCCGGCCCGCGGTTCAGGCGTTGCCGCCGCTACCGCTCTTGTTGCCCTTTTCGCCCAGCGCTTCTTTCGCCAGCTCGGTGATGCCGGCCAGCGAGCCGATAACGGAAGATGCCTCCACCGGCATCATCAGCACCTTCTGGTTGGGTGCGCTGGCCAGTTGCTCCAGCGCCTTCACGTAGTTGTTGGCGACGAAATAGTTGATGGCCCGCACATCGCCCTCGGCAATGGCCTTGCTGACCATCTCCGTGGCCCTTGCTTCCGCCTGGGCCTGCCTCTCGCGCGCTTCAGCCTCCAGAAAGGCGGCCTGGCGTTCACCTTCGGCTGTCAGGATCTGCGCCTGTTTCTCGCCTTCGGCCTTCAAGATTTCCGCCTGCTTGAAACCTTCCGCATCCAGGATCTGGGCGCGCTTGTTGCGCTCCGCGATCATCTGCCTGCTCATGGCGTCCACCAGCTCTTCCGGCGGCAGGATATCGCGGATCTCGATGCGCGTAACCTTCGTGCCCCACTGCGCGGCGGCCTCGTCCACCACCCTCAGCACCAGCGCGTTGATCTGGTCGCGCCCGGCCAGCAACTGGTCGAGATCCATCGAGCCGGTAACGGTGCGGATGTTGGTCATCACCAGCGTCTGCATGGCGTATTCGAGGTTGTTCACCTCGTAGGTTGCCGCGCCGGGATCGACCACCTGAAAATAGGCCACGCCATCGACGCGCACCAGCGCGTTGTCCTTGGTGATGGCCTCCTGGCTGGGCACCTCCAGCACCTGCTCCATCATGTTCACCTTGTTGGAGATGCGGTCGAAGAACGGGATGATGATGTGCATGCCCGGCTGCAACACGCGGGTGAACTTGCCGAAGCGCTCCACCGTGTAGGCATAGCCTTGCGGCACGATGACCACGCCCTTGTAGAGGACGAACAGCGCCAGCACCGCGAACAGGACGAGGACGAGTGCGAAGCCTTCCATGAGATGCCTCCTCCGGCAGAATGCAAATCAGCTCACGCGTTTTATAGCCCAACAGCGTCGCAACACGCAAAAAATATGGCCATTTTGGCGTTTCGCCACATGGCCGCGCGAGCAAAAAAAGCTTGATTCGCCTTTGGCGCTCCTGTTTTATCTGTCATTGTCGGCAGCCTTTTTTCAGGCGGGAGGCCCTCTCGATGCCACACATCCCGTAGGTGCGGCATGCAGCATTGGCTGCGCGGAGGCATCCGCCACTGCTGGCTGATCCCACCCGACGCCCGCATCACCGGGCTAGCCTCCTGCAGAAAACCGGCCCGAAACAGGGGCCGAACAGCAACAGGGAGAGAGACTCATGGATCGTCGCAAATTTCTGAAAACCGCCGGTGTGGGCGCTGTTGCCGCCTCTGCCGCGACGCTGGCCACGCCGGCCATTGCCTCCGGCAAGCGCGAGCTGAAGATGGTTACCTCCTGGCCGAAGAACTTCCCCGGCCTGGGCACGGCGGCGGCGCGCATCGCCAAACGCATCGAGGCGATGTCAGACGGTCGCTTCAAGGTGCGCGTCTATGGTGGTGGTGAGCTGGTGCATCCGTTGAAATGTCTCGATGCCGTGCAGGAAGGCACCGCCGAACTGTATCACTCCGCCGAATACTACTACCAGGGCAAGGACAAGGGCTTTGCCTTCTATGCCGCAGTGCCTTTCGGCTTCACCGCCACGGAGATGAACGCCTGGCTGTATCATGGCGGTGGTCAGAAGCTGTGGGACGAGCTGTCGGCCAATTTCGGCGTCAAGCCGTTTCCGGGCGGCAATTCCGGCGTGCAGATGGGCGGTTGGTTCCGCAAGCCGGTGAACAGCATCGATGATTTCAAGGGCCTGAAGATGCGCATGCCGGGCCTCGGCGGCGCGGTGCTCAATGCCATCGGTGCAACGGCATTGACCCTGGCCGGTGCGGAGATCATGCCTGCCCTGCAGGCGGGCACCATTGATGCCACCGAATGGGTCGGCCCGTGGAACGATCTGGCCTTCGGCTTCTACAAGGTTACCAAGCACTACTATTACCCGGGCTTCCACGAGCCGGGCACCATGCTCAGCTTCGGCATGTCGAGAAAATTGTGGGACAGCCTGTCCAACGCAGACAAGGCCATCTTCGAGAATGCTGCTCAGGCAGAAAATTCCTATGATCTGGCCGAGTTCAACGCCAACAATGGCGCGGCGCTGAAGACGTTGGTGGAAAAGCACGGCGTGCAGTTGCACCAATTCTCTGATGACATCTACAAGGCCTTTGGCGCGGCGGCGAAGGATGTCATTGCTGAAGCTGGCAACTCCTCACCCATGGCCAAGAAAGTTTATGAAAGCTTCATGGACTTCCGCGGCAAGGTTGCCGGCTGGACAGACATTTCCGACGTGGCCTATGCCACCAAGCGCAAGCTGGCTGGCTGGTAAGCCGTTCCAGGCTCAGGACTCATAAAAAGGCATGGTAGATGCGTCATTTGCTTGAAAATCAGCGTTCTTTTTGTCCGCCGGGAATACCCGCAGGTATTTCCAAGGGCAAAAGGGCGCTGATATGCAGTGCAAATGGCTTGGGATGCCGTGCAAATTTATGGGTCCTGAGCCTAAGGCTGGCCGGGGCATGATGGCTCGGGCCAGCATTCGTTTGTTCCTGTTATGCCACGCTTTCCGTTGCAATTTCCGCATTTTGCCGAAGGGGTGCCGCCATGCGCGCGCTGGTGCGCTTCATCGACTGGCTGAACGAACACATCGGCCATCTGCTGGCATGGGTGGCGCTGGCAATGGTGCTGGTGCAGTTCACCGTGGTGCTGATGCGCTATGTCTTCGCCATCGGCAACATCGCGCTGCAGGAATCCATCTGGTACATGCACGGCATCATGTTCATGATCGGCGCCGGATACACCCTGCTGCACAATGGCCACGTTCGGGTGGACGTGATCTATGGCGATGCCTCGCCGCGCTACAAGGCCATTGTCGATATCCTGGGCACGCTGCTCTTTCTCATTCCCGTTACGCTGGCCACGCTGTGGCTGAGTTTCGACTACGTCATCAATGCCTGGAAGGTGTGGGAAGGCTCCACGGAAGTTTCCGGCCTGCCGCTGATCTGGGCCTACAAGACGGTCATCTGGGTATTTGCGGTGCTGCTGTTTCTGCAGGCCGTCTCGCTGCTCTACAAGTCCTGGCGCAACCTGCAGGAGCCACCACGCGCGGCGGAACCGGGGCGGGAAGGCGCTGCAGCCAGTCGGGCGGCTGAATCCTGATCAGGGAGCTGGGAAGCGATGGAAGTCTCCTCCGGGCTGATGGTCATCCTGATGTTCCTCACCGCGGTGGGGCTGCTGCTGCTGGGCTATCCGGTGGCCTTCACCCTGGCCGGCACGGCGCTGTTGTTCGCCTTTCTCGGCGACCTGCTGGGCGTGTTCGACATCTCGCTGCTCACCGCCTTTCCGCAGCGCATCTTTTCCATCATGTCGTCGGAGGTACTCGTCGCGGTGCCGCTGTTCGTGTTCATGGGCATGATGCTGGAGCGCTCAAAGGTGGCCGAGGAACTGCTCGACAACATGGGGCGCGCCTTCGGCAGCCTGCCCGGCGGGCTGGCCTTTTCCGTAACCGTGGTCGGAGCGCTGCTGGCGGCCTCCACCGGCATCGTCGGGGCAACGGTGGTAACCATGGGGCTGCTGTCGCTGCCCACCATGATCAGGCGTGGCTACAACATTCCTTTCTCTTGTGGCACCATTTGCGCGTCCGGCACGCTGGGGCAGATCATCCCGCCATCCATCGTGCTGGTGCTGCTGGGCGATCAGCTCTCCACCGCCTATCAGAACGCGCAGTTCAAGATGGGCAACTTCGCGCCCGATACCGTGTCGGTGAACGACCTGTTCGCCGGGGCGCTGCTGCCGGGGCTGATGCTGGTCGGCATGTATCTGCTCTATCAGCTGTTCTTCGCGCTGACACGCCCGAAACAGGCGCCGCCGGTGCCGCGCGAGGAACTCGGCGTGATCGACCGCCGCGCCTTCCTGCTCAATCTGCTGCGCACGCTGTTTGCGCCACTGGTGCTGATCATTGCCGTGCTCGGCTCCATCCTGGCCGGGCTGGCCTCGCCGACGGAGGCTGCGGCGGTGGGCGCGGTGGGGGCCATCATGCTGGCCGGCTACAAGGCGGACCCGGCCCGCGCGAAATGGATCCTCGCCGCTGGCATGGCATTCTTCGGGTTGTTTCTCATCACCCTGTTCTTCGACCTGCGCATGCAGCGCGACGTGATTCCCACCGCCGACAAGGTGGCCATTGCCGCGGCGCTGGCGTTGTCGGCAGTGGTTGTCATCGGCATCCTCACCGCCCTGAAGCGCACACTGGAAACAAAGGACGAAGAGGGCACGCCGGTGCTGGCCTCGGTGGGGCGCTCCACGGTGCAGATCTCGTCGATGGTGTTCATCATTCTCGTGGGCGCAAGCATGTTCTCGCTGGTGTTCCGTGGCTTCGGGGGCGATGCCTACATCGAGAACTTCCTGCACAACCTGCCCGGTGGCACCATCGCCGCGCTGGCCCTGGTGATGGCGGTGATGTTCATCATGGGCTTCTTCCTGGACTTTCTGGAGATCATCTTCATCGTCGTGCCCATCGTCGCGCCCATCCTGCTGATGATGGAGGTGGCCCCGGGCGAGACCATGAGTCCGGTGTGGCTGGGCGTGATGATGGGCATCAACCTGCAAACCTCCTTCCTCACGCCACCATTCGGTTTTGCGCTGTTCTACCTGCGTGGCGTGGCGCCGCCGCAGGTGCGCACCATGCACATCTACAAGGGCGTGATGCCCTTCGTCGCCATTCAGATGCTCGCACTGGTGCTGTTGTGGTTCTATCCCGAAGTGGCTACCTGGCTGCCCAGCGTCCTCTACGAGAAATAGCACCGCATTGCGCCATGTATGGCGTGGCGGCATAATGCGGTAAAACAGACAACAACCATTCGGAGGGGAGTGTCTGACCCATGAGCGAGACCAAAGTCTATCCCGTGCCGGAGGAGTGGAAGAAGAAGGCGTGGATCACGCCGGAAAAATATGCCGAGCTTTACGGGAAGTCGGTAAAGGACAACGAGGCCTTCTGGGCGGAGCATGGCAAGCGCATCGACTGGTTCGAGCCTTATACGAAGGTCAAGGATGTTTCCTTCGATTATGACGATGTGCACATCCGCTGGTATTACGATGGCGTGCTGAACGCCTGCTACAACTGCATCGACCGCCACCTGCCCGAGCGCGAGAATCAGGTGGCCTTCATCTGGGAGGGCGACGACCCCGACGACGATGCGAAGATCACCTATGGCGAGCTGCTCAAGCATGTCTCGCGCTTCGCCAACGCGCTGAAGGCCAATGGCGTGAAGAAGGGTGATCGCGTTACCATCTACATGCCGATGATCCCCGAAGCGGCCTATGCCATGCTGGCCTGCGCGCGCATCGGCGCGGTGCATTCGGTAGTGTTTGGCGGTTTCTCGCCGGAGTCGCTGGCCGGACGGATTGTCGATTGCGATTCCGATTTCGTCATCACCGCGGACGAGGGCGTGCGAGGCGGCAGGCGCATTCCGCTGAAGGCCAATGTCGATGCCGCCATCGACAGCGCGGAGAAACAGGGCGCGAAGGTGCGTCATGTGCTGGTGGTGAAGCGCACCGGTGCGGACATCAACTGGGTGGATGGCCGCGACCTGTGGTATCACGAGGAAATCGAAAAGGTCTCCGATGAGTGTCCGTGCGAGCCGATGAACGCGGAGGATCCGCTGTTCATCCTCTACACCTCCGGCTCCACCGGCAAGCCGAAGGGCGTGCTGCACACCACCGGTGGCTACATGGTCTATGTGTCCATGACGCACCAGTATACCTTCGACTATCACGACGGCGACGTTTACTGGTGCACCGCGGATGTCGGCTGGATCACCGGCCACAGCTACATCGTCTACGGCCCGCTGGCCAATGGCGCCATTTCGCTGATTTTCGAGGGCGTGCCCAACTATCCCGACGCCTCGCGCTTCTGGCAGGTGGTGGACAAGCACAACGTCAACATCTTCTACACCGCGCCAACAGCCATTCGCGCGCTGATGGGCGCGGGCGAGGAGTTCGTGAAGAAGACCTCGCGCAAGTCCCTGAGGCTGCTGGGCACGGTGGGCGAACCGATCAACCCGGAAGCCTGGGAGTGGTATTATCACGTGGTCGGCGAGGGCCGCTGCCCCATTGTCGATACCTGGTGGCAGACGGAAACCGGCGGGCACATGATCACCCCGCTGCCCGGCGCACATGACCTGAAGCCCGGCTCGGCGACGAAGCCGTTCTTCGGCGTGCAGCCGAAGCTGCTGGACAATGACGGCAACGAGCTGCAAGGTGCGGCGGAGGGCAACCTGGTGATCGCCGATTCCTGGCCCGGTCAGATGCGCACCGTCTATGGCGATCATCAGCGTTTCGTGGAGACCTATTTCTCCACCTTCAAGGGCTATTACTTCACTGGTGATGGCTGCCGCCGCGACGAGGACGGCTATTACTGGATCACCGGGCGGGTGGACGACGTGCTGAACGTCTCCGGCCACCGCATGGGCACCGCAGAGCTGGAATCGGCGCTGGTGGCGCATCCGGCGGTGTCGGAAGCCGCCGTCGTCGGCTATCCGCACGAGATCAAGGGCCAGGGCATCTACATCTATGTAACGCTGATGGCCGGGCACGAGCCGACGGAGGAGCTGCGCAAGGAGCTGGTGGCCTGGTTGCGCAAGGAGATCGGCCCCATCGCCACGCCAGACTTCATCCAGTTCGCCTCCGGCCTGCCGAAAACGCGCTCGGGCAAGATCATGCGCCGCATCCTGCGCAAGATCGCCGAGAACGACTATTCCAACCTGGGCGATACCTCCACGCTGGCCGAGCCGGCGGTGGTGGAGGAGCTGATCGAAAACCGCCTGAACCGCTAGGCTCAGGACTCATAACTCATGAAGAGGCATGGTAGATGCCTCATTTGCTTGAAAATCAGCGTTCTTTTGTCCGCCGGGAATGCCTGTCGGCATTTCCAGGGGCAAAAGGGCGCTGATGTGCAGCGCAAATGGCTTGGGATGCTGTGCAAATTCATGAAGCCTGAGCATAAAGCTGCGGCAAGCAGGTCGAACGTGAACAAAAATCTTGTGGCCGACGCTGTCAGCCACAAATCCTTTTCTTCACGGAAAATCACGCGTTGCGCCACCTGACGGTGCCACCGCGCTGCCGTCAGCCGCGGGCAGTCCCGAAGAACGAATCGAAGGCGCTCCACATCAGCGCACGGTTTTCGTCATTCTCGATGGTGATATCATGACGCGCCTTGTGCAGGAAGGTGGCCTTGATGTTGCCCACCTGCCGCGTCAGCCGCCGCAGGGCTTCCGCATCCACCAGCGCATCGCGCGCCGCCGCCACGGCATGGAGCGGCCAGCGGGGTTCGCCTCCGGCGGCCACCATGCCCCGCAGTTCGTCGATGGATTTCAGCGCCGCGCGCAGCCAGCCGAAGGTCGGGCACATGGCGATGCCCACCTCCGGATATTCCTTCAGGAAGTGCGCCTCGCGCAGGAAGCGCAGCCGGTCGGAAGTCAGGGCATTGCCGGGGAAGTCCCGCGGGTGCAACAGGCGGCGCGGCAACAGCGGAAAGAACGCCCGCGACACCCCCAACAAGGGCGTGCTGCGCGCCAGCCGCTCCAGCAGCGCGCGGCGCGGGTGTTGCGGCAGGTCAACCATCGGCGAGATCAGCATCGCCCGCTCGAACCACAGGTGCCTGAAGCTGGCCTTCAGCAGGACATGCCCACCCATGGAAACGGCAAAGGCGAAACAAGGCGCGGGCATGTCCGGCAGCACCAGTTCGCGCATGACCGTATGCAGGTCGGTGTCGTAGTCGTTGAAGGAGCGCACATGGCCCTTCAGCCGGTTGCGCGAGAAACGCTGCGACAGGCCCTGTCCACGCCAGTCGAAGATCGCCACAGCAAGGCGGCGTTGCAGCATTTCCGCAATGGTATCGTAATGACGTTCGATGTAATCGCCACGCCCGGGCAGGATCAGCACCGTGCCGCGTGCGCTGCCTTGCGGACGGGCGGTGGCGCAGCGCAGTTCCACGCCGTCCGGCGTGCGCAACAACAGCGGCTGCAGGGCGGCGGGCTTGCGCTTGTGGGCGGTTTCCAGCAGCACCGCCCGCGCCGCCCGCGCATCGGCCTTCCCGCGCCCGCCACGCGCTGTCCCCTGCCTGGCACCCGCCGTTGATGCATCCACCGCGCCCGCAACCGTGCCCACCGCGCCATCTGCCGCTGGCGCACTGGCGGCACCAGCTCGCCCGGCTTGGACATTGGCATTGTCAGCGGCTATGGCTTTGGGCACCATGATTCGCAAACTCTATGACTGGCTGATGAACCTTGCCGCGCACCGGCGTGCAAGCTGGGTGCTGGCAGGCGTGTCTTTTGCCGAAAGTTCCTTCTTTCCCATTCCGCCCGATGCCCTGCTCATTCCCATGGGGCTGGCCAACCGTGCGCGCGTGTTCCGCTATGCGCTCATCTGCACGGTGGCCTCCGTGCTGGGCGGGCTGGCCGGATACCTCATCGGCTGGCTGCTGTATGACACCGTGGGCCAGGCGATTCTCGACTTCTACGGGATGAACGAAAAATTTTCCACCTTCGTTGGCTGGTATCATGAATATGGCGCGCTGATCGTGCTGTTCGCCGGCATCACGCCGTTTCCCTACAAGGTCATCACCATCGCAAGCGGCGTGGCCGGGCTTGATCTCGTGGTTTTTACCATCGCCTCCATTGTGGCGCGCGGATTGCGGTTCTATCTGGTCGCAGCACTGCTGTTCTGGTTCGGCCCGACGGCACGACGGATTCTGGAGAAATACCTCGGCTGGATTACGCTGGCCGCGGGCGTGTTGCTGGTGGGCGGTTTCGTGGCGGTGAAATACCTGTTCTGAGGGCATGCGCATGGGCGAGATGACGACATTCCGGCGCGATGCCGCGGCGCGCGCGGCGCTGCTGGTGTTCATTGCAGCGCTGCTGATGGTCGCCGGGGCGCTGTTCATCGAGCATGTGCTGGGCTATCAACCCTGCGAGCTGTGCTTCCTGCAGCGCAAGCCGTGGTATGGGCTGGTGCCGCTGGGCTTCGTGCTGGTGCTGTTCGCGGCGAAGGGCGAGCATGGCCTGCTGCGCGCCGGGCTGGCTCTGGCGGCGGTGGTGCTGATGGTCAGCGCCGGGCTGGGCGCATGGCATGCGGGCATCGAGTGGAAATGGTGGGCCGGGCCTGCCAGCTGCACCTCTACCGGCATGGATTTCTCCGTCGCCTTGCCTGACCTGAGCAAACGCGTGGTGCTGTGCGATGAAGCGCCGCTGCGCATCCTGGGCCTGTCGCTGGCTGGCTGGAATGCCGTCATCTCCACTGCGCTGGCGCTGCTGGCGCTATATGGCGCACTGCGCGCCGGCAGAAACGCACGCCACGACGCATCCGGCCAGAACGGGCAGAATGGCTGACCGGCGCATTTCAGCGCACCGAGGCAGTGGCGCTCACCGCGCTTTCCACCAGTTCCTTCAATCTGGCGCGCTCATGCGCGGCAATGGCCGCCTTGTGTTGACTATAATCCCCGCGTGCAACTGGCGCGGTGCGGCGCGTGGCATTGGCGGCGATGGCATCACCCAACAGGCCGACGGCAAGCGCATACATCGTGGCGTTGTTGTAGGCCAGCAGGCTGCGGAAATTGCGCGTAACCAGGAAATGCCGCCCATCACCGCGCAGCTTCACCAGCCAGGCGCGGGCCTTGCGCGCGTAGAACGATTTTGCCGTGGCCGGGCGCACGCCGAGGCGCTCCCAGGCGGCAATGCTGCGGGCATTGCGACGTCCCAGCAGGTGTTTTGCCCGGCCAGGCACATGCACCTGCCAACCCCACGGCAGCCCACGCCGCCAGCCGCGCCGCTTCAGGTAATTGGCCGTGGAGGCCAGGGCATCGGCCTTGGAGTTCCAGATATCGCGCCGCCCATCGCCGGTAACGTCCACCGCATAACCCAGATAGGTGGTGGGAATGAACTGCGTATGCCCCATTGCGCCAGCCCACGAGCCTTTCATCTGCGCCGGGCTGATGTCGCCCGCCTGCAATATCTTCAGCGCCGCAATGAGCTGCTGGCGGCCATAGCGCTTGCGCCGCCCACTCATCGACAGGGTGGCCAGTGCGCGAATGACGTCATGGTTGCCCATGAAGGAGCCATAGTTGCTTTCCATGCCCCAGATGGCCAGCAGGATATGCTTGTCCACGCCATAGCGCGCCTGCAGGTTGCGCAACAGCGTGCGGTGCTCTCGCAGCTTTTCCACCCCGGCCATGATGCGCTTTTCCGATACCCGCGTACGCAGGTATTCCGCCGGCGTGAGCTTGAACTCCGGCTGATGGCGCTGGCGCTTCAGCACCTCCCAGTCCGGCTGCATCACGCGAAAGGCGCGCTTGTAGGTGCTGCGGTGGATGCCGGCGCGACGCGCCTGTGGCCAGAAATCATCCACGAATTGCCGGTAGGCGCTGCTGCCAGACATTTGCTCCAGCCCCTTGCCGGCGGCCTGCGCTTGCGGCGCGGAAAGGCTCATCACCGAAATGAAACCGCTCAGAAGTCCGGCAATGGCGCTGAGCACCAGCCTGCCACGAGGGATGTGTTTCTGCCCTTGCATGAGAATCTCCGCTGCTGTTTCGCCTGTTGCGCCCGCTGCCCTGCCTGCCCCGTCAGCCCGCCAGCACTAGGGTCTGGACTCAATACCTGAGCACTCCCCATGGGCCTTTTGGCTTCATATCAGGCGGTTTTTCGTTCTTGCCAATAGCTCCACTATTGCCTGCGAACGAAAAACCGCTGCTATTTTGCCAAAATGCCCATGAGAAGCACTCATTTATTGAGACCAGACCCTACACCCAATGCCCTATTGCGCCGTTTCGGACTTGTTGCGCTGTTGCAGATGCTTTTCCCAGCGCAGGGCCGACTGCACGATGCCCTGCAGATCATCCAGTTGTGGCTGCCAGCCCAGTTGCGCGCGAATGGCATCGGCCTTCGCCACCAGCGCCGGCGGATCACCGGCCCGGCGCGGCGACACTTCCACCGCAAAATCGACACCGGAGACCTGCTTTACCGTGTCGATCACCTCGCGCACGGAATAGCCATGCCCGTAGCCGCAGTTGAACACTCCCGATTCGCCCCCCTTGCGCAGATAATCCAGCGCGTTCACATGCGCCGCGATCAGGTCGCTGACATGGATGTAGTCGCGAACGCAGGTGCCATCGGGCGTGTCGTAATCCTCGCCAAAGATGAACATCTTCTCGCGCTGGCCCAGTGCCGTCTGACAGGCCACCTTGATCAGGTGCGTCGCTTCCGGCGTGGACTGGCCGGTGCGGCCCTTTGGATCGGCCCCGGCAACGTTGAAGTAGCGCAACGCGATGTAGTTGAAATCATGCGCGGCAGCCACGTCCTGCAGCATCCATTCGGTCATCAGCTTGGAGCGGCCATAGGGGTTGATGGGCGCAAGCGGGGCATCTTCCGCCGCCGGATTGATTTCAGGGATGCCATAGACCGCCGCGGTGGAGGAAAAGATGAAGTTCCTCACCCCGGCCTTTACCGCCGCGGCAATGAGAATGCGGCTGTTGGCGGTGTTGTTGGCGTAATACTTCAGCGGGTTTTCCACCGATTCCGGCACCACGATGGAACCGGCGAAATGCACGATGGCATCGATGTGGTGCGTGGCGAACAGCCTGTCCAGCAGCTCGGCATCGCCAATATCGCCCACCACCAGCATCGCCGCGGGCGATACCGCCCAGTCGAAGCCAGTGGAAAGGTTGTCCAGGACGATCACCTCCTCGTCGCGGTCGGCGAGTGCATAAACCATGTGCGAGCCGATGTATCCCGCCCCGCCAGTAACCAGAACCGCCATCTGCCCAATCCCTTGTAACTGCCGTGAAAACCGGCTTGCCCCGGAAGCCTGCGGGCAACCATTTGTTCACCTGATGCGGGCATCATGCGGACTTGTGGTAAATGGGCCGTTAACCATGATATCACGGCGCATGATTGCAACGCGAACCCTTCTCACAAGCGGGGCGGATACATGACACGCACAACCCCAACCACGCCGGCACCGGTGCGCAAGGCCGTCTTGCCCGTCGCCGGGCTGGGCACACGCTTCCTGCCCGCCACCAAGGCCATCCCGAAGGAGCTGCTACCCGTGCTCGACAGGCCGGTGCTGCAATGGGTGGTGGAGGAAGCACGCGAAGCGGGCATCGAGGAGTTCGTCTTCGTCGTCTCGCGCGGCAAGGAAGCCATTGCCGATCATTTCGATGCCCACCCGCAGCTTGAGCAGACGCTCGCCGCGAAGGGCAAGGATGCCCTGCTGCAGGCCGTGCGCGATGCCAGCATCGCCGCCGGCAAGGCCATCTTCGTGCGCCAGGACGCGCCGCGCGGGCTGGGCCACGCCATAGCCTGCGCCGCCACCGCGGTGGGCGATGAACCCTTCGCCGTGCTGCTGCCGGACATGCTCATGCGCAGCCAGCCGGGCTGCCTGTCCACCATGATGGATCTCTATCGGCAACGTGGCGGCAACATCATCGCCGTGGAGGAGGTGCCGCGCGAGGAGGTGGACAAGTATGGCGTGGTGGCGGTTGACGATACCGCCGCCGATGCCCCGCGCATCACCTCCATGGTGGAAAAACCGGCAGTGGCAGACGCCCCCTCCAACCTCATCATCTCCGGGCGCTACATCCTGCAGCCGGACATCTTCGAGCACCTGGCACACACCACGCCGGGCGCTG
>JAJRRZ010000162.1 GCA_024279045.1 Alphaproteobacteria bacterium | reverse complement strand
TCCTGCTCGTAGCCGATGTCCTTCACCGCGGCGCGCGCCAGCTCCTCCACCCGTTCGCGCAGCTTGTCCTTGCTCACTGAGTCCGGTGCGCGCACCTCACCCGCCACCACCAGCTTGTTGGTGGTGGCCAGGGTCTCCGCCGCCACGCGCACCAGCGCCGGGTCATAGCCTTCTTCCTCGGCGACATGAAAGAACAGATCGACGATTTCGTCGGAGATGCGGTCGCACACCTTGTCCGGATGGCCCTCGGAAACCGATTCGGAAGTGAACAGATAATCCTTGCGCATGTCGAATGTCTTCCCGCTGCTGAACGAACATCATCGCACGCGGACACCTGCCGCGCCGCGCCATTGCCGGGAAACATTCATAAAGCTTTCTTTATATCCGCGCAAGCAGGCTTGCCGCGCAAGCAGGCTTGCCGCCCACGGGGGATGTGGTGCACGGCTGCGGATTCAGCGCTGCCTGGCGCCGAAGTTCTGCTTCACGTTGCGTCGCCGTGGCCCATCGCCGGGGCGCTTCACCTTGAACAGCTTCGGATTGACCCTGCCATTGAAGCTCAGCGAACTCAGCGTGATGGTGGTGCGCCGGCCCTGCGGGTCGATCACCGTCCACTGCTGCAACTGGTTGCGCTGCGGGTCGAACACCAGCAGCAGCTCACCGGGCACCCCCTTGTCCTTCGCCTGCAGGGTAATCAGCAGCAATCCGTCCTGCCGCTGAACTTTCTTCACCGTGGCATCACGCATCAGGTCCACCCGCTCCGCCAGCACCATCTTCAGCGGTGTTTTCGACAGCGGATAGTAGTCCACCTTGTCCTTCGCGTTGTTGCGAATGGCCACCCAGGTGCCGTCGGAGACGATCACCAGCGGATGCGGCGGGGTATATTCGAAGCGCATCCTGCCCGGCTTGGCGATGATCAGCTTGCCGGTGGATACACGTCCGCGCGGGCTGATCTGGGTGAACTCGCCACTCATGGTCTTGAACGAGTTGAAGAACCGAGAGACCTGCGCCACGGCTTGCGCATCGGCTTGGCCCAGGGCGCTGGCTGGGGCCGTGGCATTGACGAGTGCCGCGCCGGCGAGCAGCGCGGCAAGGCCGAGAAGGGCGGTTCTGCGGGTGTGGGTCGTCATGGATGCATCCTCGTGCATTTGCGGCGCTAGCTGCAATGGCAGCAACGGCTGCCAATCGTGGCGATTCGCCCGTGTGTGCCAGCCATGCCCCAGAAAAGCGGCAGTTTGGTGAACAAACGGTTAGCGAGCCGCCACCGCGGCGGCCCGCCGGCATTTTTCCCGCCATGGCATGAGCGAAGCCGGGCGGCTTTAGGCTCAGGACTCATAAAGAGGCATGGTAGATGCGTCATTTGCGCAAAATATCAGCGTTCTTTTGTCCGCTGGGAATACCCGCAGGTATTTCCAAGGGCAAAAGGGCGCTGATATGCAGCGCAAATGGCGCAGATGCCGTGCAAATTTATGGGGCCTGAGCCTAGTCCTGCGCGCTGTCGCCGCCGACGAGGATCTCCCGGCGGCCCTTGGAGTTGGGCGCGGAGATCAGCCCTTCCTGCTCCATGCGCTCGATCAGCGTGGCGGCCTTGTTGTAGCCGATCTGCAACCGGCGCTGGATGTAGCTGGTGGACACCTTGCGGTCGCGCAGCACCACCTGCACGGCACGGTCATAGAGGTCATCGCCGGTGGCTCCCACCGCTCCGCCTTCGGCAACGGCGGCGGTTGGTGTCTCCTCCTGCTCGGAGGTAACCGCGTCCACGTATTCCGGCGGCGCCTGCTTCTTCAGGTGATTGACCACCTGCTCCACCTCCGCATCGGAAACGAACGGCCCGTGCAGGCGCACGATGCGTCCGCCGCCGGCCATGTAGAGCATGTCGCCCTGACCGAGCAGTTGCTCCGCGCCCATTTCGCCGAGGATGGTGCGGCTGTCGATCTTCGACGTTACCTGGAACGAGATGCGGGTGGGGAAGTTGGCCTTGATGGTGCCGGTGATCACATCCACCGAAGGCCGCTGCGTGGCCATGATCACGTGAATGCCCGCCGCGCGCGCCATCTGCGCCAGGCGCTGCACCGCGCCTTCGATCTCCTTGCCCGCAACCATCATCAGGTCCGCCATCTCGTCGATGATCACCACGATGAACGGCAGCGGCTGCAGATCCAGCTCTTCCTCCTCGAACACCGGCTCGCCGGTGTTGAGGTCGAAGCCTGTCTGCACCGTGCGGGTTACCTTCTCGCCGTTCTTCAGCGCCTCGCGCACCTTGGCATTGTAGCCGTCGATGTTGCGCACGCCCATCATGGCCATTTTCTGGTAGCGATCCTCCATCTCGCGCACCGCCCACTTCAGCGCCACCACCGCCTTCTTCGGGTCGGTAACCACCGGGGTGAGCAGGTGCGGGATGCCGTCGTAGATGGACAGCTCCAGCAT
>JAJRRZ010000008.1 GCA_024279045.1 Alphaproteobacteria bacterium | reverse complement strand
CACGCCGATCGCCATGGAGGAGCGCCTGCGCTTCGCCATTCGCGAAGGTGGCCGCACCGTCGGCGCCGGCGTGGTGAGCGAAATCATCGAGTAACGGCCACGTTGTGGCTTTGACTTCTGCCGACGCAGGGAGGCAAGCGGAGCGCATCGCGCTCTTCCTCCCACGCTGGAGAAGTTGGCAAGCTGGGCCACATTGTGGCTTTGACTTCTGCCGACGCAGGAAGGCAAGCGGCGCGCACCGCGCTCTTCTTCCCACGCTGGAGAAGTTGGCAGTAATGCTGCGTTGTGGCTCGCCACGTTGTGGCTTGGACTTCTGCTGGCGTAGGGAGGCAAGGGGCGCGGGCCGTGTTTTCTTCCTGTGCCGGAAAGCTGCGCGACGCGTCCTGGTGTGGGA
Organism: Alphaproteobacteria bacterium; assembly: GCA_024279045.1. GTDB lineage: Bacteria > Pseudomonadota > Alphaproteobacteria > Rhizobiales > Aestuariivirgaceae > Thermopetrobacter. Next base: position 1,515 of record JAJRRZ010000008.1, on the reverse strand, counting down.
GGAAATCCGTTGCAAACGGATCTCCCTTCCTTTAATAGATATCGTCGTCTCGTTGCCGGGCCGCCCAGGGCGAGACGGTGCCGAATCTTTGCATGGAAAAGTATTGCCGGCGCAGCCGGCAAACTTTTTCATGACCCGCGCACAGGGGTGTAGCTCAGTTGGTAGAGCAGCGGTCTCCAAAACCGCAGGTCGGGGGTTCGAGTCCCTCCGCCCCTGCCATTGCCCTTCGCGCAATTCAATAGCTGCATATCCATCATGTCGGCATTGGCATGTTTTTTGCCGATGAAGCCTGATGCAGGCCTTGCAAGGGGGGTGTTTTTCGTCTAATCATCGCCGCCGTGGCAATAGCTCGGAACGGTGAATCCGGGGCTGGAGTGGCGCACAATCCCCTTCAGCGCCCGTTTTCGTGTTCCCGCGCGACGGCCTTGTAACATCAGTCCGGAGTGCTCCTGATGGCGAAGGTCAACGTGCTTCAGTTCATCCGCGAGGTGCGGCAGGAAACGGCAAAGGTAACCTGGCCGACCCGTCAGGAGGTGCTGATCACCACCGTGATGGTGCTGATCATGGTGGCGCTCACTGCGGTGTTCTTCATGGTGGTGGACGCCGTGCTCAAGTGGCTGGTGGACACGTTCATCTACGGCATCTGAGCTTCTGGCAATTCTGACAATTCGGGCGCAACAGGGTTTCCGGGGAAACCGGTCAGGGCGGGCGGCGCGGATATCTCCGCCGCAGCCGCCGCCATCCTCAGCAGGGCGGGATCGTTCATTCATGGCAAAGCGCTGGTACATCGTGCACGCTTACTCGAATTTCGAGGACAAGGTGGCGGAGGAAATTCGTCATCAGGCCGAGGTGCAGGGGCTGTCCGACTTCTTCGAGGAAGTGCTGGTGCCCACCGAAGAGGTCATCGAGGTAAAGCCCGGTGGCCGCAAGGTGGTGAAGAAGCGCCATTTGTTTCCCGGTTACGTGCTGGTGAAAATGGAGATGAACGACGCCACCTTTCACCTGATCAAGAACACGCCGAAGGTAACCGGCTTTCTTGGCGCCGATCGCGGCAACAAGCCGCTGCCCATCTCCGAGGAGGAGGCCGGGCGTATCCTTGGCATCGTGCAAGAGGGCGCGAAGCCGGTGGAAAGCGGCATCCGCTTTGACATCGGCGAGATGGTGCGCATCATCGACGGTCCCTTTGCCAGCTTCGAGGGTGTGGTAGAGGATGTGGACGAGACGCATCAGCGGTTGAAGGTGTCGGTGTCCATCTTCGGGCGCGAGACGCCGGTGGAACTGGAATACGGCCAGGTGGAAAAGGCCACCGGGGCGTAAAGCTCATCGCGGGAGGTAGTGGCCGGAACGCCAGCCGGCATGCCGCCGCACCGCGATGGCCTCTGAAACGGGGTGTACGCAGGGGTCGTGAGGCTGCTGGCCACCCGCATGCAGGCAAGAGGTAGGAAAATGGCGAAGAAGATCGAAGGGTATCTGAAGATGCAGGTGCCCGCCGGGCAGGCCAATCCGTCGCCCCCT
>JAJRRZ010000161.1 GCA_024279045.1 Alphaproteobacteria bacterium | reverse complement strand
GGCGGAGATGCGGCGGTGGCCGGCAACGGCGCGGATGGGCGAGGCATCGACCAGCAGGCGCTCCACGTTGCGCTCCAGCTCGTCATGGGCAAGATAGCCGCCATCCGGGGCGGAACCGGTGGACAACGCCTTTTCCTCCAGCCGCAGCAGGCGCGAGGCGTCGCCCTTGCGCACATACTGTTCGAAAGCTGACTTGTGGGCATCGGTGGCGGTCTCGCCGGTGTGCGCGGCGGTGGCCAGCGGCAGACGCGCGGCGCGGCGGGCAAGGTCGTTCAGGCGGCGCTCGTGGGTATCCAGCGCCTCGGAGATGCGCTGCAGCTTCTCCTCCAGCAGCACATCGGCATGGCCGCGCGCCTCCTGCTCGGCCAGGCGCTCGTCGTTGGCCTCGGTGAAGGCATGGTGCGTGCGCAGCATGTCGTCATGCACGGCAGTGGCCTCGGCCAGGTTGTCGGCGGCGATGGCCACCTTGGTTTCTAGGACATCAGCGGTGGTGGTGTCGGTCATGGAATGCTCCTTGGTTGGGCGGGTTGACGGGGAAGGCAAGCGATGGCGCGCCGATGCGCCGCTTCACGCGGCCATGGCGGCGGGCAGCGGGCGGATGCGGGCGCTGCGCAGCATGGGGAAGGTAACCAGCGAGATCTCCCACAGCTCCACCTGATGCAACAGGCGCGCCTTGCGCAGGCGGTCGCGGCTGGCGCGGATGGTGCGAAAGCCGATGGACAGGCCATCGACCGCGCCGATTTTCACCAGCTCGGCTACCTCGCTGCCCGTGGAGGAGTTCAGCGCCAGCTGACCGCGCACGAACAGGCCGCGGGAATCCTCGCGGATGTCGATCCAGACGCCGATGGGGCGGCTGATGTCGTGCTGCCAGAGCATGCGCACCGCGCGCGGGCCGGTGCGCTTCAGGCTGTTGCGAAAGGCGCCGGGCAGCACGATGTCGCCGGCATCGTCGCGGACATGAAAAACGGAGGCATAACCGGCAAACTCGCCGGTGCGGGCAAGACGCATGGGCATGGCGGGTGATGTCTCTTACTGGAGTTTTTCTTGTTTGTTTATATTTTGTTCTTTTATCAATCAGCCCGTGCCGCCCGCGGTATTCAGCGCATCACCGTTTTCGAGGGGCAGGTAGCCGAGGGCGGTGCGTTTTTCATTGATGGTGAGGAAGTCGGCATCACGGATCTGTTGCCAGCGGGTGGCGCGCTCTGGGGCGTAGGCTTCCAGGGCGTCCACATCGGGCGCCAGGGCCATGTCTTCCAGGTCAAAGGCCGGGGCCAGCCAGTTGCCGAAATGCTCGGCGAAGCGGCGCGCCAACGGCAACACCGTGGTGCGCCAGAAAGCTCGGTTGGCTTCGGCGTAGTTGGCATAGGTGTTGTCGCCCGGAATGCCCAGCAACATCGGTGGCACGCCAAAGGCCAGGGCGATTTCGCGGGCGGCGGCGTGGCGCATCTCGATGTGCTCCATGTCCTTCGGGCTGTGGGAAAGCGGCATCCATTCCAGCCCGCCTTCCAGCACCAGCGGGCGCCCGGCATTCTGCGCCCCGGCATAGGCCGTG
>JAJRRZ010000160.1 GCA_024279045.1 Alphaproteobacteria bacterium | reverse complement strand
GCGATCAGCGCGTTCTGCCGCAGGAAGGTGGATTTGCCCGCCATGTTCGGCCCGGTCAGCAGCCAGATGGCCGCGCAGGGCATGGACGTGGGTGGAGCGGCGCGCTCTTCCCCGGCAGCGCCTGCATGCGCGCCGGTTCCCTCGTCCATGCCGGAAGCATCCGGCTGCGGGCGGGTGTCGAGATGGCAGTCGTTGGGCACGAAATCGCCACCATCGCGTGCCAGCGCGGCCTGCACCACCGGATGCCTGCCGCCATGCACGAAAAAGGCGGTGGAATCGTCCACCTGCGGGCGCGTCCAGTCGTGGCGCGTGGCGGCCTCGGCGAGGGCGGCCTGCACGTCCATCTCGGCCAGCGCCTGGGCCTTTCGCCAATCAGCCCGGCGGCGGCGAGAACGGCATCGAGCAATTCGTCGAAAATGGCCAGCTCCAGCTTGAGCGCGCGTTGCGCGGCGGAATCCATGCGCAGCTCCAGATCGGCCAGCTCGGTCGTGGTGAAGCGCATGGCGCTGGCCATGGTCTGGCGGTGGATGAACATCTCCGCATGCGGTCCATCGGTGATTTTCGGCGCGTTGACGGCGGTAACCTCGACGAAATAGCCCAGCACGTTGTTGTGCTTGATCTTCAGGCTCTTCACGCCGGTCAGCTCGGCGTATTTCTGTTGCAGCGCGGCGATGACGCGGCGGCTTTCATCACGCAGTTGCCGCAGCTCGTCCAGCTCGGCACTGTAACCGGCGCGCACGAAGCCGCCGTCGCGCGCCAGCAGCGGCAGATCGTCGGCCAGCGCCTGTTGCAGCGCCTCGCCCAGACCATCATCGGGCGCGGCCAGCATGGCAAGCGCCTCGGCAATGATGGCTGGGGGCTGATCGATGGCGGCATCTTGCAACGCTCTGCGCAGTTGCGCGGCCAGCGCCCGTGCCGCGGCCAACCCGTCGCGGATGGCGGCGAGATCACGCGGGCCGCCACGCTTCAGGCTGAGGCGCGACAGGGCGCGCTGCATGTCCGGCACGCGGCGCAGGGCTTCGCGGGTTTCCTCGCGCCAGCCGGGGCGCTCGACGAAATATTGCACCGCGTCCAGCCGTGCGTTGATGGCCCGCGGCTCGGCCAACGGTGCGGCGAGGCGCTCGGCCAGCAGGCGCGCGCCGGCGGGCGTGCGGGTGAGATCCATCACCGACAGCAGCGAGCCCTGCCGCGTGCCGGACGCGCCACGCACCAGCTCCAGCGAGCGTCGCGCGGCGGCGTCGATGAGCATCCACTGCCCGGTTTCGGCGCGACGCGGTGGTTGCAGCGCGGGCAATGCGCCGATCTGCGTCAGGGCGATGTAATCCAGCAGCGCCCCGGCGGCGGCGATCTCGGCGCGGGAGAACTGGCCGAAGGCCTCCAGCGCGGCAACGTTGAAACGCTCCTTCAGCAGGCGCTCGGCATTGAGGCTGTCGAAGCGGCTGGCGGGTAGCGGTGTGAGCGCGGCATTGCAGCTTTTCAGCGTGGTGGCCAGCGCCTCTTCCTGCAACAATGGCTCCGGCAGCAGGATTTCGCTGGCGTTCAGCCGCTCCAGCTCGGTGGCGAGTTGTTCCGCGGCGACGGGCATGACTTGGAAATCACCGGTGGAGATGTCTGCCCAGGCCAGCGCCAGTGCGTTGCGGCCCTCGCCGCGCACGCGGGCCAGTGCGGCCAGATAGTTGTGGCTGGCCGGTTGCAGCAGGCTGTCCTCGGTGAGCGTGCCGGGAGTTACCAGACGCACCACCTCGCGCTTCACGATGGCCTTGTGGCCGCGCTTCTTCGCCTCCGCCGGGTCTTCCATCTGCTCGCAGATGGCCACGCGATGACCGGCGCGGATGAGCTTGTGCAGGTATTCCTCCGCCGCGTGCACCGGCACGCCGCACATGGGCACGTCCTCGCCGGCATGCCTGCCGCGCTTGGTAAGCGCGATGCCCAGCGTCTCCGCCGCAACCTTCGCATCGTCGAAGAATAGCTCGTAGAAATCGCCCATGCGGTAGAACAGCAGATAGTCCGGATGCGCCGCCTTCAGCTCCAGATACTGGGCCATGGCCGGGGTGGCCTTGGCGGGAGCGGCCTTCTGCCCACGCGATGCGCTCATGTCCCTTCCTCCGCGCCTGCACCATTGGCGGGCAGCAAGTCATAGGTGCGCTCCACCACATAAGGCCCGCCGCCGCGCGAGGGGCGGGCGGAGTAGAGCACGAAGCGGCTCACGGAAAATGGCCCGGCGGCGAACAGCCCGTGGGCGCTGGCATAGTCGCGCACCGATGCCAACGGCGCGCCCCGGCAGCGCGCCAGCGTTACATGCGGAGTGAAGCGGCGGGTTTCCGGCTTCAGCCCGGCCTGCTGACATGCACGCTCGTGTGCCTGCTGCAGCGTATTCAGCGCCTCGTTCGGCACCACTTTCGCATGTACCGAATGCGGGCGTGCGCCACCGAAGAAATCCACCCCCGCCAGCTTCAGTGAAAAGGCCGGCAGGTGGATGCGCGAGAGCAGCTCGTCGATGTGCAAGGCGGTGGCGTCGTCAATATCGCCGATGAAACGCAAAGTGATGTGATAATCCGCCGGATCGATCCAGCGCGCACCGGGAATGCCGCCCTGCAGCAGTTGCAGTTGCGTGGCGATGTCGGGCGGGATCTCGATGCCGGTGAACAGCCGTGGCATGGAACGTTCTCTCCCAGCGCTTGCAATTGCTCACTGGTTAAGGGAAAAAACGCCTCATGGTCAAACTCAACCGCATCTATACCCGCACCGGCGATGCTGGCGAAACCGGCTTGGCCGACGGCACGCGGCGCGCCAAGCACGATGCACGCATCGTGGCCATTGGCGAGGTGGATGAGGCCAACGCCGCCATTGGCATGGCGCGGCTGCACGTGCGCGGCTGGCGGGCAGACATGGACGAGGTGCTGGCGCGGGTGCAGAACGATCTGTTCGACCTCGGCGCGGATGTGGCCACGCCGGACGAGGCCGAGGCCGGAGACTGGCGCATGGATGCAGGCCAAGTGGGCTGGCTGGAAGAGCGCATCGATGCGATGAACGCGCATTTGCAACCGCTGCAATCGTTCATTCTGCCGGCGGGCAGCGCGGCGGCGGTGCAGTTGCACGTCGCGCGGGCGGTGGTGCGCCGCGCGGAACGGGCGCTGGCGGCGCTGGCGGCCTTGCCGGGGGAATGGGTAAACATGCACGCGTTGGCCTATGTGAACCGGTTGTCGGACATGCTGTTCGTCATGGCGCGGCTGGCCAACGCGGAGTTGGCCGGTGGTGATGTGTTGTGGCAACCGGCAGGCAACAGGGGAGAGACGGGCAAACGGGAGTTGGCCCGGAAGGAGACGGATAACGGCAAGCGGGAAAGACACAAGACGGGGGATGCGAGCTGATGTTCTTTCCGCTGCATGATGAAAACCCGCTGAAGGTGATCCGCTTTCAGACGGTAACGCTGGCGCTGATCATCATCAACGTGCTGGCTTTCGCCTATTCGCAGGGCATGCTGGGCGAGGTGCAGCGCCAGAGCCTGTATCTGTCGTTCGGCATGGTGCCGGCGGTGCTCAGCGGCAATGCCGTGCTGGCGCAGAAGCTGGCGCTGATCCCGGCGGAGCTGACGCCCGTCACCTACATGTTTCTGCACGCGGGCTGGATGCATCTGCTGGGCAACATGGCTTTCCTGTGGGTGTTCGCCGACAACGTGGAAGACAGCTTCGGGCACGGGTGGTTCCTGCTGTTCTACCTGTTCTGCGGCGTGGCGGCGG
>JAJRRZ010000159.1 GCA_024279045.1 Alphaproteobacteria bacterium | reverse complement strand
CGCCGCCAGCAGCTTCTCCTTCAGCCCACCGATGGGCAACACCCGCCCGCGCAGGGTGATCTCGCCGGTCATCGCCACATCGCGCCGCACGGCAATGCCCGTGAGCACCGAAACGATGGCCGTTACCATGGCGATACCCGCAGAGGGGCCATCCTTTGGCGTGGCGCCCTCCGGCACGTGCACGTGAATGTCCTTCTTCTCGAACACCGTCGGCCTGATGCCGAACTGCGGCGCGCGCGCCTTCACGTAGGACGAAGCCGCCGCGATGGACTCTTTCATCACGTCGCGCAGATTGCCGGTTACGGTCATCTTGCCACGGCCATACATGTCCACCGCTTCGATGGTCAGCAGCTCGCCACCGGCCTCCGTCCACGCAAGGCCCGTAACCACACCCACCTGGTCTTCTTCCTCCATCTCGCCAACGCGATAGCGCGGCACGCCGAGGAACTTCTCCAGGTTGCGCCGGGTAATGCGCACGGCTTTCTTCTTCTTGTTAACCAACAGCTCCTTCACCGCCTTGCGCGCCAGCTTGTTGATCTCGCGCTCCAGGTTGCGCACGCCGGCCTCGCGGGTGTAGCGGCGGATCACGTCGAGCAGCGCCTCGTCGGAGATGGAGAACTCGTTCTTGCGCAGCCCGTGGCTTTTCAGCGCCTTGGGCAGCAGATGGCGCCGGATGATCTCCAGCTTCTCGTCCTCGGTGTAGCCGGCAATGCGGATCAGCTCCATGCGATCCAGCAATGGCGGCGGAATGTTCAGCGTGTTCGCCGTGGTAACGAACATCACGTTCGACAGGTCGTATTCCACCTCCAGGTAGTGATCCATGAACGTGCTGTTCTGCTCCGGATCGAGCACCTCCAGCAGCGCTGCCGCCGGATCGCCCCGGTAGTCCATGCCCATCTTGTCGATCTCGTCGAGCAGGAACAGCGGATTGCAGGCATCGGCCTTCTTCATCGACTGGATCACCTTGCCCGGCATGGAGCCGATGTAGGTGCGCCTGTGCCCACGGATCTCCGCCTCGTCGCGCACCCCGCCCAGCGACATGCGCACGAACTTGCGCCCCGTTGCTCGGGCGATGGAGCGCGCCAGCGATGTCTTGCCCACGCCCGGCGGGCCGACAAGGCACAGGATCGGCCCGCGTAGCTTGTTGGTGCGTTGCTGCACGGCCAGATACTCGATGATGCGCTCCTTCACCTTCTCCAGGCCGTAGTGATCGGCATCGAGCACCTTCTGCGCGTAGTCCAGATCCTTCTTGATGCGCGTGCACTTGCCCCACGGCAACGACAGCAGCCAGTCCAGATAATTGCGCACCACCGTGGCTTCCGCCGACATCGGCGACATGTTCTTCAGCTTCTTCAGCTCCGCTTCCGCCTTCTCGCGGGCCTCCTTGCTGAGCTTCGTCTTGCTGATGCGCTCTTCCAGCTCGGCCAGCTCGTCCTCGCCTTCGCCGCCCAGCTCCTTCTGAATGGCCTTCATCTGCTCATTCAGGTAATACTCGCGCTGGGTCTTCTCCATCTGCTGCTTCACGCGCTTGCGGATGCGCTTCTCCACCTGCATCACGGAGATTTCACCCTCCATGACGGTGAAGACCTTCTGCAGCCGCTCGGTGATGTTGGCGATTTCCAGGATTTCCTGCTTGTCGGGGAGCTTCACCGCCAGGTGCGCCGCCACCGTATCGGCCAGCTTGCCGGCATCGTCCACGCCGGTTGCCGACTCGATGGCCTCCTGCGGCACCTTCTTGTTCAGCTTCACGTAGGTCTTGAACTGATCCACCACCGTGCGCGCCAGCGCTTCCGTCTCGCGCTCATCGCCCGCTTCCTCGGCAATGGGTTCCACTTCGGCCTCGAAGTAGTCGTCGGTGCGCACGTATTCGGCAATGCGCGCCCGCGCGCCGCCCTCCACCAGCACCTTCACCGTGCCGTCGGGCAGCTTCAGCAACTGCATCACCGTGGCGATGGAGCCGACCTCGTAGATGCCTTCCGGCGACGGGTTGTCGTCCTGTGGATCTTTCTGCGCCACCAGCAGGATGCGCCGACCCCGCGCCATCGCCTCCTCAAGCGCCCGGATGGAACGCTCGCGCCCCACGAACAGCGGCGCGATCATGTGCGGGAACACCACGATGTCGCGCAGCGGCAGAACGGGCAACCGCTCGTTCGTCATCCCGGGCGCATCATTGTCATTGGTGGTGTTCGGAGTGTTGGTATCGGGATTGTCCGTCATGGTGTCTGCCTGTCCTTTCTGGCTGGCCTTTCCCCACCACTGGCAGCCCTGTTGTCGGCACCCTGCGGGCAGCGTGGCCTGTGGCACTGTTTCGCACGCAAGCGGCCATGGCGCCAGCCTCGCACGGAATCATGGTTGCAGTATGCCCTGTTTCACCCGCCCCGGCCAGCGCCGGTGATGATTCCTGCACAACTCGGGCCATGCATCGCCTCGCATGGTCTGGAGGGGAAATCCGCCTGTATCCATTGACTCGTCGCGTTGGCATGTCCGTGTGGCAGATGGGCATCCCGCGAGCCATTTTCAACCATGTGGCCCGCACCGCCAACACACCACACCTCCCTTTCCGCCTGCCGGACACGCCTTTTCACCAACACCGGAAGCACAAAAAAAGCCGGCGACTCCACAGGAGGTGAAGCCGCCGGCAACATGTTTTTCAGGCAATCCGCGCGCCGTGGTGGCGCTGGAGCATGCTTCACGCCGAGGCGTCCTGCGCCTCCTCCTTGCCCTTGTCGGCATAGATCAGCAGCGGCTTGGCCTCGCCCTGCACCACCTCCGCGGAGATCACCACCTCTTCCACGCCATCCATGGACGGCAGGTCGAACATGGTATCCAGCAGGATATGCTCCATGATCGAGCGCAGTCCTCGTGCGCCGGTCTTGCGCTCGATGGCCTTGCTGGCAATGGCGCTCAGCGCATCCTTGGTGAAGGTCAGCTTCACGTCCTCCATCTCGAACAGGCGCTGATACTGCTTCACCAGGGCGTTCTTCGGCTCGGTGAGGATCTTCACCAGCGCATCTTCGTCCAGATCCTCCAGCGTGGCGACCACCGGCAGGCGTCCCACGAACTCGGGAATCAGGCCGAAACGCAACAGATCCTCCGGCTCCAGCTCCTTCAGAATCTCGCCGGTGGAGCGCTGGTCTTCCTCCTTCACCTCCGCGCCGAAGCCGATGCCCGACTTGTCAAAGCGCCGCGCAATGATCTTGTCCAGCCCGGCGAAGGCGCCACCACAGACGAACAGGATGTTTGTGGTGTCCACCTGCAGGAATTCCTGCTGCGGATGCTTGCGCCCGCCCTGCGGCGGCACGCTAGCCACCGTGCCTTCCATCAGCTTCAGCAGCGCCTGCTGCACGCCCTCGCCCGACACGTCGCGGGTAATGGAAGGATTGTCCGACTTGCGGGTGATCTTGTCGATCTCGTCGATATAGACGATGCCCTGCTGCGCCTTCTCCACGTTGTAGTCCGCCGCCTGCAGCAGCTTCAGGATGATGTTTTCCACATCCTCGCCAACATAGCCGGCCTCGGTCAACGTGGTGGCATCGGCCATGGTGAACGGCACGTCGAGAATGCGCGCCAGCGTCTGCGCCAGCAGCGTCTTGCCGCAGCCCGTCGGCCCCACAAGCAGGATGTTGGACTTCGCCAGCTCCACGTCCTCGTGGCCCTTTTCCTTGTGCTTCAGGCGCTTGTAGTGATTGTGCACGGCCACCGACAGGATGCGCTTGGCGCGATCCTGGCCAATCACGTAATCGTTGAGGACGTTGTATATCTCCTCCGGCGTCGGCACGCCGTCGGCGGACTTGGAGAGCTGTGTCTTGTTCTCCTCGCGGATGATGTCCATGCACAGCTCGACGCATTCGTCGCAGATGAACACCGTCGGTCCCGCGATGAGCTTGCGCACCTCGTGCTGGCTCTTGCCGCAGAACGAGCAGAAGAGGATGTTCTTGTCGTCCTTTTCGTTGCTCATGAGGCTCCTCGTCATTCGGTCTCGGCAGGCGCCTTCGGCACCCGCGTGGCTGACCAGGCTGGCCGCCACATGTGGAAGCTAGGCGGAAACATTTGGCACTTCAAGCCCGTTTCCGCCGCCGTGCCCCTCGCTCATTTCACGCCACGCCCTTCATGCGGCACGCCATGCCCGGTGGCCGATTTGCTCTCCCCCGGCTGGACGCTCCCAGCATGCTCCCGCAAGGTTAAGCAAAGCTTGACATCCCCGCAAAGAGCGCGCCGGCGAGTCATTCCACAGCGTGGCACGACACTCATGAACTGCATGTGAACAGGGTAAACGCCGCTTGCGCGGCTTGCCCATGGCCAGCCCGCCGCGGCCACGCCTCAGGAATCTTCCGCCGCCGCACCCGGGCGCTTGTCGATCACCTCGTCCACCAGCCCCAGCTCCTTCGCCTTCTCCGCGGTGAGGAAGGTATCGCGATCCAGCAACTCCTCGATCTGCTTGATCGGCATGCCGGTGTGCTTGTGGTAGATGCGGTTGAGCCGGTCGCGCAGCTCCAGGATTTCCTTGGCGTGGCGCTCGATGTCCGCCGCCTGCCCCTGCACGCCACCGGAGGGCTGATGCACCATGATGCGCGCATTGGGCAGCGAATAGCGCATGCCCGCCTCGCCGGCGGCCAGCAGCAGCGAACCCATGGAGGCCGCCTGGCCGATCACCGTGGTCGACACCGGCGGCTTGATGAACTGCATGGTGTCGTAGATCGCCAACCCGGAGGTAACCACCCCGCCGGGCGAGTTGATATACATGGCGATCTCCTTCTTCGGATTCTCCGCCTCCAGGAACAGCAACTGCGCCACCACCAGGGTCGACATGTGATCCTCGATCGGCCCGGTGATGAAGATGATGCGCTCCTTCAGCAGGCGCGAGTAGATGTCATAGGCGCGCTCGCCGCGTGCCGTTTGTTCCACCACCATCGGCACCAGCGCGCCGAGGGTATCGAGCTGTTCCAGCGGGTCCTTCATGGCTTCTCCATTCGTGGCGGTTCTGCGGAAATCCTCATGCGAGTCGCGCCATTGATAGCCCATCGGAGCACAAAAGCCAAAGCACCGTGCACCTGCCCTGCCCGGCTGGCGGGAAACAGGGCAATTGCATTTGGGACAATTGCGATGGGCGGCTTGATAAAATGCTCTCCCCGCTCGTCATTGCCGGGCATGACGCGAAATGGAGACATTGCCGTGTTGAAGTGATGCCAAATGCGACTGCCCTGGGCGGGAAGGCCCGCTCTTGCCAGCCGCGCGCCGCGCCTATATGTCCATCACCTGCAACACCGGGACAAACCGCACCGGGGCAAACGGCACCGGAGCAACCGCGCGCGAAGGCACCACCCATGACCGCACTCGTCATCGTCGAATCGCCAGCCAAGGCCAAGACCATCAACAAGTATCTCGGCAAGGACTACGAGGTGCTGGCCTCCTTCGGCCACGTGCGCGACCTGCCGCCAAAGGACGGCTCCGTGGAGCCGGAGCACGACTTCGCCATGAAATGGCAGATCCAGCCCGGCTCGAAAAAGCACATCGATGCCATCGCCCGCGCCCTGAAGGGGGCCGACGAGCTGATCCTCGCCACCGACCCCGACCGTGAGGGCGAGGCGATCTCTTGGCACGTGCTGGAGATCCTGCGCGAAAAGGGCCTGCTGGACGACAAGGCCATCCGCCGCGTGGTATTTCATGCCATCACCCCGTCGGCGATATCGGAGGCCATGAAAAGCCCGCGCGACATCGACCGCGCACTGGTGGAAGCCTACCTGGCGCGCCGCGCCCTCGACTATCTGGTGGGTTTCAACCTCTCGCCGGTGCTGTGGCGCAAGCTGCCGGGCGCGAAGTCAGCGGGCCGCGTGCAGTCTGTCGCGCTGCGCCTGGTCGACGAGCGCGAGCGCGAGATCGAAGCCTTCACCCCGCGGGAATACTGGAGCATCCACGCCGAACTGCTTACCCCGCGCGAGAATGTGCTGCCAGCCCGGCTGGTGAGCATGGAGGGCCGCAAGCTCGACAAGCTGGCCATTTCCACCGGCATCGAGGCGGAGCGCATCCGTTCCGCCCTGCAGGAAGCCGGCTACGTGGTGGAGAAGGTGGAATCGAAGCCGGTAAAGCGCAACCCGCCACCGCCGTTCACCACCTCGACATTGCAGCAGGAGGCCTCGCGCAAGCTCGGCTTCTCGCCGCAGCGCACCATGCAGCTGGCGCAGAAGCTCTACGAAGGCGTCGATCTCGGCGGCGAGACGGTGGGCCTTATCACCTACATG
>JAJRRZ010000158.1 GCA_024279045.1 Alphaproteobacteria bacterium | reverse complement strand
TTTGCCGGCGGGGCGCTGGCGCCATGAGCATCGAGGGCTTCGAGATACCCCTGCACCGGGCGCTGACCGAGCCGATCCTGCTGGGCGGCGCGCCGCGCAACGTGGCCATCGTCAACGGCACGCTGGCCGCCGCCCTCGGGCTGGGCCTGCAGCTGTGGCCGGTGGGGGTGGCCGTCTGGATCATCGGTCATGGCATCGCCGCCTACGCGGCGCGCAGGGATCCGGCCTTCATGGAGGTGCTGATCCGCCATGTCCGCCACAAGCCATACCTTTCCTGCTGACGAGGCCCGAGATGCTGAACCTCACCGAATACCGCAGCCGTCCGGCGCAGTTGGCCGACTATCTGCCGTGGGCCTGCCTGGTGGCGCCTGGCGTGGTGCTCAACAAGGATGGAAGCTTTCAGCGTTCCGTGCGTTTTCGCGGGCCTGACCTGGAAAGCGCCACGCAGGCGCAGCTCGTCGCCACTTGCGCGCGTATCAACAACGTGCTGCGCCGCTTCGGCTCCGGCTGGGCGCTGTTCTTCGAGGCCGAGCGACGCCCGGCGCGGGATTATCCGCGCAGCGATTTTCCCGATCCGGTCTCGCGGCTGGTCGATGAGGAGCGCCGCGCCGCCTTCGTGCAGTCCGAGGCGCTGTTCGAGAGCCGTTACGTGCTGACTTTTGTCTGTCTGCCGCCGGTGGAGAAGGCTGGCAAGGCCGAACGGCTGCTGATCGAAGGGGCGGGCGGAAGCGATGGGCCGGATTATCGCGATCACCTGCAGGCCTTCATCCGGCGTACCGACCAGGCACTGAACCTGCTGGCGCGGCTGATGCCGGAGGTCGCGCCGCTGGATGACGCCGAGACGCTGAGCTACCTGCATGACTGCATATCCACCAGGCGTCATGACATCGCCGTGCCGGAGGTGCCCGCCTATCTTGACGCGGTGCTGGTGGACACGCCGCTCACCGGCGGGTTCGAGCCGATGCTGGGCAATGCGCACCTGCGCGTGCTGACGGTGCTGGGTTTTCCCGGATCGACCACGCCGGGACTGCTCGACGAGCTCAACAACCTCGGCTTCGCCTATCGCTGGATGACGCGGTTCATTCCCCTCGACAAGGCGGCGGCAGAGAAGGTGTTACGCCGCTATCGCCGGCAGTGGTTCGCCAAGCGCAAGTCGATCGCCGCCATCATCAAGGAGGTGATGACCAACGAGGCTTCCGCGCTGGTGGATACCGATGCGGAGAGCAAGGCGGCTGATACGGATGCGGCATTGCAGGAGCTGGGAGCCGACCTTGTTTCATATGGGTATGTAACCACCACTTTTGTTGTCTGGGACGAGGATGCCGAGGCCGTGCGCGAGAAGGTGCTGGCGGCGCGCCGCGTGATCGACGGGCGCGGCTTCGCCACCATCGAGGAAGGCGCCAACGCGGTGGATGCCTGGCTGTCCTCGCTGCCGGGACATGTCTACGCCAATGTCCGGCAGGTGCCTCTCAACACGCTCAACCTGGCGCACATGATGCCGCTATCCTCCGTCTGGGCCGGGCCGGCGCGCAATGCGCATCTCGACGGCCCGCCACTGCTGACGGTGCGCACCAACGGCACCACGCCGTTCCGGCTCGTTACCCATGTCGGTGATGTCGGGCACACGCTGGTGGTCGGGCCAACCGGCGCCGGCAAGTCGGTGCTGCTGGCGCTCATCGCCATGCAGTTTCGCCGGTATTGCGGTGCGCGCATTACCATCTTCGACAAGGGCGGCTCGGCGCGTGCCGCCGTGCTCGGCATGGGTGGCAACTGGTTCGATCTCGGCGCGGCGCGGCAGGGGGTGAAGAACGCGCTGGCCTTTCAGCCGCTGGCCGATATCGATGCGCCGGCCTCGTTGTCCTTCGCGCAGTCTTGGGTGCTGGGACTGCTGGCGCAGGAAGGGGTGTCCATCACCCCGGAGGTGAAGGAAGCGCTGTGGTCGGCACTGCGCAACCTTGCCGCCGCGCCACGGCAGGAGCGCACGCTGACCGGCCTGGCGGCGCTTCTGCAGCGTGGCGATCTGCGCGGGGCGTTGCAGCCCTACACGCTGGAAGGGCCGCACGGGCGACTGTTCGACGCCGATGAGGATTCCTTGCGCCTTTCTTCCGTGCAGTGCTTCGAGATGGAGGAGCTGATGCACGAGGCGGAAGCGGTGCCGCCGACGCTGAGCTATCTGTTCCACCGCCTGCAGCAGCAGTTCGACGGCAGTCCGGCATTGCTCATTCTCGACGAGGCCTGGCTGTTTCTCGACAATCCGCAGTTCGCCGAGCGCATCCGCGAATGGCTGAAGACACTGCGCAAGCAGAACGTCTCGGTGATCTTCGCCACGCAAGGGCTGTCCGACATCGCCGGCAGTTCCATCGCGCCGACCATCATCGAAAGCTGCCCCAGCCGCATCTTCCTGCCCAACGACCGCGCGGTGGAGCCGCAAGCGCAGGAAATCTACCAGTCCTTCGGCCTGAACGAGCGGCAGATCGAGATCATCGCGCACGCCGTGCCCAAGCGCGACTACTACTACCAATCGCGCCGTGGCAACCGCCTGTTCGAGCTGGGCATGGGGCCGGTGGCGCTGGCCTTCGCCGGGGCGTCGTCGAAACGGGATCATGCCCTGATGGACGAATTGATCGCTGCCCACGGCAGGGAAGAGTTCGCCGACAGCTGGCTGCGGGCCAAGGGGTTGGACTGGGCCGCCGATCTGATCGGCGCGACACATCCACATACCGAAGGAGAGAGCACATGAAACGACCGGCTGAACGGCTGGGCGCGATGACGCTCGCCCTGTTGCTGGCCATGCCCGCGGCGGCCATGGCGGATGATGACTGGGGCGGCTGCTGGTGGGGCGGAGACTGTGCCCGGCGCTATCTGAACATCACCACCCGCCAGGGCAACGCCACCTTGTCGATCGGCCATTCGTGCCGGGGCGCCTGGCGACATGTCTGGGGCATGCCGGATGCGCGCGGCACGATCCGCCAGTGGCTGAATGCCGATGCGGCCTTTGCCAGCGGCTCGCTGTGCGTGCTGCTGCCTGCCGACATCCGTGAAATCCACATCACCTCCATGGGCGGGCATTGCGGGCAGGAGGTAAACGGCATTACCGCGCGCGTCAGCAAACCAGGCAGGAACATGGTGCTGCGATCTGCCTTTGGCGCCGGACGCACCGTCAGCCTGCCGGGATGCCACGTGCGCATGGGCAATGGCGGGAGTGGCGAGGTCTCCTTCGGCGGCATCGCGCTGGATTTCGCCGATGGTTAC
>JAJRRZ010000157.1 GCA_024279045.1 Alphaproteobacteria bacterium | reverse complement strand
GAGGAAAAATGAAACAAAATCCCCGCTTTCCAGGCTTGAAAAGCAGCCGCCTCCAGGACTGAAGGCCACACAAGCCGCCAATCAAGCTCCCCCTGCCAGCCAGCACGGCCAAATCATGGTGTTTCCGGAAGTGTCCAATCGACTCAGTGCAGCGTGATGCGTTGTGGCGAATCTGCCTGTATCATGCGAGGCTCGCCCGGCATCACCATGGAGCGCACCGGCTCGGCCTCGAATGTCGTACGCGCCAGTGCCGCTACCTGATCCGCCGACACAGCGTCGATACACGCCTCGATCTCGCGCAGCTTCCGCACCTCACCCCAAGCAAAAAGCTGGCGCGCCAATTGTCCGGCCCGCGCCGTGGCGCTCTCCAGACTCATTACCAGCGCCGCACGCGCCTGCGCCTTGGCGCGTGCCAGTTCTGTCGCGGTCGGCCCATCTTCCGCCAGTGAGCGTGCTACATCCAGCATCAGCATTTGCGCCTCGTCGGCCTGTTGCGGCGCGGTGGCGGCATACAGATAAAGCACTCCGCCATCGGCCTGGCTGGACTGGTAGGAATAGGTATCGTAGCATAGCCCGCGTTTCTCCCGCAGTTCCTGAAACAGCCGCGATGACATGCCGCCCCCCAGCACCGCGGCGGCCACCTGCGCCGGCCAGATGGCCTCGTCCAGATAACCGGGAAACGGCCACGACAGCACGATATGTGCCTGATCCTGCACCCGCGTTGCTACTGATTCACCCGGGTGGAACGCGGGCTTTTCCCTCCTTGGCGGCTTGCTAGGCGGCAGATGTGCCAGCAGCTTTTCCGCCTCGCTCCGCAGTGCGTCATGCTCGATGTTGCCCGCCGCCGCCAGCACCATGCGCCGCGCGCCATAATGCCGCTGGCGAAAAGCCGCCAGATCTGCCGGCTGCAGGCGCATGATCACCTCCGGACTGCCCAGCACCGGCCTGCCCAAAGGATGATTGCCGAAGGCCAGCCTGTCCGCCTGCTCGAACGCCACATCCACCGGGTCGTCATTGGCCGCGGCGATCTCCTGCAGGATGACATTGCGTTCGCGCTCCATTTCGTGCGCATCGAAGCGCGGTGCGCAGACGATATCGGCCACCACGTCCAGCGCCAGCTGCCAGTCGTCCTTCAGCACGTGCGCGGTATAGCCGGTGTGCTCCGGCGATGTGGCGGCGTTCAGGTCGCCGCCCCGGTCCTCGATGGCAGCGGCGATCTCGTAGGCCGAGCGCCGCTCTGTGCCCTTGAAGGCCATGTGCTCCAGAAAATGCGCGATGCCGGATTCGTCCGGTTGCTCATCACGTGAGCCGGCCTGCACCCACAATCCCAGCGCTACTGTCTCCAGGTGTGGCAAGGCATGGCTGACCACCACCAGCCCGTTATCCAGCCGACTGATGCGCACTGATTGTTCGCTCATGCATATTGCCCGCGATGTTGGGGTGAACACCTTTCGGCGGAAAATGGCACGGATGTAGCCAATGCGCAATCGATTGGACACCTCCGGAAACTGGGCATTTCGGGCGGAATATGATTCACTCCGGTGAGAAAGAAGCCTGAATCGCTGGAGGGGTGTCAGAATGAAGGGACAGAAGGGGTTCTGGGATTTTGAGCAGCGTCTGGAGGAGCTTTCGCGGGAAGGCGATCCGTTGGAAAAGCTGGCTGCGACGGTGGACTTCGAGATGTTCCGTCCCATTCTGCTACGGGCCCTGCG
>JAJRRZ010000156.1 GCA_024279045.1 Alphaproteobacteria bacterium | reverse complement strand
TTCATCGTCTTCATCCCCTGCCGCATCGCCGTGATGGAAGATGGCAAGGGCAGTATCTGGCTGGTTACGCTGGACTGGGACGTGCGCTGGCTGAACACCTCGCCGAACCCCAACCGCATTCCGAAGGAAATTTACGAGCTGGCCATCAAGATCCGCAAGAACATGGAAATCATGATGGAGGCGGCGGCCAACGGCGACTTGTGATCGCCGCGACCCAATCGCCGCCACCCATGAGCCGCAGAGGCGCTGATGCGGGCCATGAGCGCCTGTCGTTGTTGCTTGCACCCGCGCCTCTCCAGTCGATCGTGAAGAAAAGTTTTGTGGCCGACGGTGTCGGCCACAAATACTTTTCTTCAGGAAAAATGATGCGTTGTGCCGGTTTGCGGCGGCGCTGCGCCGGCACAACAACATTTTTGCCTGAGGAAAATTGCAAGGCTTTGCATCATTACGACGCAAAGCCTTGCAATTTCCGCTGCATCAAGTTGCGTATTTTTCCTGTTCATGCATTGCCTTGTGAATAGTTCACGCTCGACTCTCCACGCCGTCATTGCCGGGTTTGACCGGCAATCCGAAAGCCGCACGCGCAAGTGCTGGCTGGCAACTTCAGTCTAGATGCCCGGATCAAGTCCGGGCATGACCAGGGGTAGACACCATCAAGTCCGGGCATGACCAGGGGTAGACACCATCAAGCCCGGGCATGACGAGGGGGGTAGATGCCATCAAGCCTAAGCATGACGAGTATGGCAGAGCTTATGCGGGACGGGATTTGCAATGACGACCCGAACGTTTTCGTGCTTGGAAAACGGCATGCCTGGAAAACGTTCCGGAAGGGATTGCCCCCTTTTGGCAAGGGGTTGGAGGTCCGGCGCCGCACTTCTCATTGCACTAGGGTCTGGTCTCAATACCTGAGCACTCCCCATGGGCATTTTGGCTGCATATCAGGCGGCTTTTCGTTCTTGCCAATAGCTCCACTATTGCCCGCGAACGAAAAACCGCTGCTATTTTGCCAAAATGCCCGTGAGAAGCGCTCATTTGTTGAGACCAGACCCTAGCCGCGCATGCAGGCGCCGCACCTGTTCGCGCACTTCGGAAAGCGGTGCGGTGGTGCCGATGACGGCATCGGCGCGGCGGCGCTTCTCATCGAGGGGCAGCTGACGCTCCTGCATCAGGTGCAGCAGGCGCTCATCGAAGCCGGGGCGCTGGCGCAGGCGTTGCAGGCGCACATCTTGCGGCGCATCGGCCAGCAGGATGATGTCCATCTCCGCATCCGCGCCGGTTTCGAACAGCAGTGGAATTTCCAGCACCGCCAGCGGCGCGCCCTGCCCCGCCGCATCGCGCAGGAATTTCGCGCGCGCCTCGGCCACCAGCGGATGGACGATGCGCTCCAGTTCATCGAACATGGCCGGGTTCGCCAGCAGCCGTGCGCGCAGCTTGCCGGTGGAAATGCCACCCTGTTCATCCACCACATCGGGCCAACGGCGCAACAGCGCATCCACCGCCGCACCGCCCGGCCCGTAAAGCTGGCGCACCACGGCATCGGCATCGAACACCGGCGCGCCCAGTTCGCCGAACATGGCGGCGATGGTGCTCTTGCCCGCGCCCGGCAGGCCGGTGATGGCAAGGGTGCGTGGCCTGTCAGCCTTCTTGTTATCGCTCCCCCTGCTTTCGGCTTCCTTGTTGTCAGTGCCCTTGTTCAATGTCGGCCTCCAGCAGGCGGCGCAGTTCGCCGGTTACCTCCGGGCGCACGCCGAACCAGCGCTCGAACCCCGGCACGGCCTGATGCAGCAGCATGCCCAGTCCGTCCACGGTGTGCGCCCCGCGCGCCTCGGCCTGTTGCAACAGCGCCGTCTTCAACGGCACATAGACGATGTCGGCCACCACCGCATCATCGGGCAGTGGCGCAAGGTCGATGTCCAGCGCCGGCTGTCCGGTCATGCCCAGCGTGGTGGTGTTCACCAGCACATCGGCGCGCGCCAGCAGTTGCGGCAAGGCCTCCAGCCCCGCGCCTTTCGCATTCCCGCGAAAATCCAGCGCCTGTTGCAGTTCGGCGGCCAGCGCATGGGCCTTTTCCTCGGTGCGATTGGCGATGGTAATGTGCGCCACGCCGGCCTGCATGAAGCCCGCGACGATGGCCCGCGCCGCACCACCCGCGCCGATGACGAGCACCCGCTGCCCCGCCGCGCGCCACGCCGGCACACTGGCGGCAAAATGCGCCATGAAGC
This sequence comes from Alphaproteobacteria bacterium, assembly GCA_024279045.1. GTDB lineage: Bacteria > Pseudomonadota > Alphaproteobacteria > Rhizobiales > Aestuariivirgaceae > Thermopetrobacter. The sequence goes on along the minus strand of JAJRRZ010000156.1, from coordinate 1,301 downwards.
CATGGACATCGGTGTTGTCGGCATGGAGCATGCCGGCCTCGTCCAGCCACACGGTGTTTACCGCCGCCAGCGCGCGGGCCAGCGGTGTCAGTCCTTGCGGGTTGGCCTGCTCGACAATGCGAAAGGCCGCCTCCTTGTGCGGCACGGTGATATTGCAGCCCGCCAGCCCCTCGCGCGGCAGGTTCAGCAGGAAGTCTTCCAGCTCTTCCGGCTGCACGGCGCGCTTGCCGTAAGCACCGTCAATGCCGTATCGACGCAGCCAGTAGCCATGGATCATGGGCGAGCGAGAGTGCCCGATGGGCCAGCCGATGACGCAGGCCTTCTGGGCTGAATGCGGGTATTCCTCCGGCATGAACACTCCCTGCAGTTCGTGCATGCTGGAAATCCGTGCATGCTTGCTGTTGCCTTGCGTGATTGCTGTTCCTATCACGTGGGCAAAGGCAATCTGAAGGGTTTTCGAGGCATGAGGGATTCGCAACAGGCAACGGGCGCCGCCGGCAGTGGCCAGAAGGCAGCGGAAGGCACCTTGCAGCCGGTGCGGCTGGCCGATTACACACCACCGGAGTGGCTGGTGGATACGATGGGCCTGCGCTTCGAGCTGCACGAGCGCGAGACGCTGGTGCATGCGCGGCTGGCCATCCGGCGCAACCCCGCTGCCGCTTCCGCCGGGGCCACCTGCCGGTTGCCGCCGGTGATCCTGAACGGCGAGAAGCTGGAACTGCTGGATGTGCGCATCGATGGCGCACCCGCCGATGATGCGTGGTGCGCCACGCCTTCACAACTGACCATCACCGAGCCACCGGCGGAGCGCTTCGAGTTGCAAACCGTCGTGCGCATCGATCCGGCGGCCAACAAGGCGCTCTCCGGCCTGTATGTCAGCAACGGCATTTTCGCCACGCAATGCGAGGCGGAAGGCTTTCGGCGCATCACCTACTTTCCCGACAGGCCGGATGTGCTGGCGCGCTACAGCGTGCGGCTGGAGGCGGACAAGGCGCATTGTCCGGTGCTGTTGTCCAACGGCAATCTCGTCGAGCAGGGCGAGATGGACGGCAACCGGCATTACGCGGTGTGGGAGGACCCCTTCCCCAAGCCGTGCTACCTGTTCGCGCTGGTGGCGGGCAATCTGGAAGCGCTGCGCGATACCTTCACCACATCCGAAGGGCGCAAGGTGCAGCTTGCGGTGTGGACGGAGCCGGGCAAGAGCGCCCGCGCGCAATGGGCGCTGGAAAGCCTGAAGCGCGCCATGCGCTGGGACGAGGAGCGCTTCGGCCTGGCCTGTGATCTGGACATCTACAACGTCG
>JAJRRZ010000007.1 GCA_024279045.1 Alphaproteobacteria bacterium | reverse complement strand
GTGAAATACGCTATTGTCGTGGCGCATGGCATTGATCTCCGCTGTGTGTCCCAAACTGCCGGAAACGTTTGAAACACAGTAGAATCAATGCCATGCACATTGTCCAGAAAATTAAACCGGACAGCAGTGGGCTTGACCCGGCAATCCAGGGCAGCAAGCTCGTGAGTCTTCTGTTCCGGATGCCCGATCAAGCCCGGGCAAGACGCAAAACGGAGGCGTTACCGCATACATCAAGCGTCAAATGATGCCGGATTGCTCTGCGCCGCCCTGCCGGTGATCTTGACAGGAACGCCCGCCACCTTGACGATGACGCCATGCCACGCCCCGCCACATCACCATCGGAACGGCTCGTCCACACCCGCACCGACCGTATCCTGCGGCGGCTGCTCGAGCTGCACCCGAAGCGCATCGACCTGTCGCTGAACCGCATGCGGCGGCTGATGTCGGCGCTGGGCCATCCCGAACGCAAGCTGCCGCCGGTGATTCACGTCGCCGGCACCAACGGCAAGGGCTCCACCATCGCCTTCATGCGTGCCATCGCCGAGGCCGCTGGCCTGCGCGTGCATACCTATACCTCGCCACATCTGGTGCGCTTTTCCGAGCGCATCCATCTGGCGGCGGATACCGCCGGGAAGGGCGCGCGGCCCATCGCCGAGGCCTGGTTGGCCGAATTGCTGGAGGAATGCGAGGCCGCCAACGCTGCCGCGCCTATCACCTTTTTCGAGATCACCACCGCCGCCGCTTTCCTGGCCTTCTCGCGCCGTCCCGCCGACCTGCTGTTGCTGGAGGTGGGCCTGGGTGGCAGGCTGGATGCCACCAACGTGGCGCACAACGTGGCGGTCAGCGTCATCGCCCCGGTGGCGATGGATCACCAGGAATTCCTGGGCGACAGCCTGCGCCAGATCGCCCAGGAAAAGGCCGGCATCATCCGCCCCGGCGTGCCCGTGGCCGTTGCCCCGCAACCTGACGACGCCTTTCACGCCATCGCCGAACGCGCCACCGAGCTGGGCGCGCCATTGTTCGCCGCCAACCGCGATTGGCGAGGCTTCGAGCAACACGGTCGGCTGGTGTGGGAAGACGATTCCGTGCTCTACGACCTGCCGCTGCCCGCGCTGGCCGGGCGTTTTCAGCACGACAACGCCGCCCTGGCCATCGCCGCGCTGCGCCAGCTGGGCGATGACCGCATTACCGAAGAGGCCATTGCCGCCGGCCTGAAGCGCACACGCTGGCCGGGCCGCCTGCAACTGGTGCGCGGCGGCGCCTTGCGCGAGCACGTCAACCCCGATGATGAAATCTGGATCGACGGCGGCCACAACCCCCATGCCGCGCGCGCCCTGGCCACGGCGCTGGCCGATCTGGACGATGTTTCGCCCATGCCCATCGTGCTGGTTGCCGGCATGCTGAACAACCGCGACGCCCAAGCCTGGTTCTCCCATTTCACCGAGCTGGCCGCGCAGGTTCATGCCGTGCCCATCGCCGGGCAGGAAAATGCCCATGATCCCGCCGAATTGGCCGCCGCCGCCTGTCGTGCCGGGCTTTCCGCCCGCGCCCTTCCGACATTGGAGGAGGCGCTGCGCCAGGCCGCGCGGCTGAAGCCGGATTCCCCGGTGCGCATCGTCATTTGCGGCTCGCTCTATCTGGCCGGGCAGGCGCTGGCGGCCAATGCCGAAGAATGAATCAGGCCGCAAAATTGGGCGAAAAATTGGCGCAATATTTGTGCAAAAAATTGAAAATGCACAATTATCGTGCATTTGGTTAACATATTCCGAATTGCGCGAATATTGCACAGCAGCCTGAATCTCTGCCCCTTTTTTGCTGAAATGGTGGTTTGGCACGCTTCTTGAGTCTCCTTCATGCGTGATGCATGGAGCGTCAGTCCATGCACGGGAAGGAGGAGATATCGCATGAAATACATCATTGCCATCATCAAGCCACACCGGCTGGAGCAGGTGCGCGAGGCGCTTGCCGGCATCGGCGTGGAAGGCATGACCGTTTCCGAGGTGAAGGGTCATGGCCGCCAGAAGGGACACACGGAGGTTTATCGCGGCGCGGAATACGTCGTGAACTTCCTGCCCAAGGTGAAGATCGAGGTCGCCGTCTCGGAGGACATGGCCGACAAGGTCATCGAGACCATCCGCGACGCCGCCCAGACCGGCCAGATCGGCGACGGCAAGATCTTCATGCTGCCCATCGAGAAGACCATGCGCATCCGCACCGGAGAGACCGACCGCGACGCGCTGTAAGTTTCTGCAAAGAGGGGAAACACAATCATGATCGATCACGGGAAAATCATGCGGCTGGGAGGCGTCGGGCTGGGTGTGTCCGCCGCGCTGCTGGCCACATCCGGCGTGGCCATGGCCCAGGATGCCGTGGCCTTCGACACGCAGGTGAAATTCATCTTCAACACCCTGAACTTCCTGGTGATGGGCTTTTTGGTGATGTGGATGGCCGCCGGCTTTTCCATGCTGGAAGCCGGCCTGGTGCGTTCCAAGAACGTCTCCATGCAACTCACCAAGAACATTGCCCTGTATTCCATCGCCGGCCTGATGTACTGGGTGGTCGGATACAACCTGATGTACAACGGCGTCGATGGCGGCTTTTTCGGCACGCCTGGCCCGGTGATGCTGCCTGATCCGGCTGCCGAGCAGGCCGGCCTGGCCAAGGAAGGCGCCACCATGTATGCCGCCGCTTCGGACTGGTTCTTCCAGATGGTGTTCGTCGCCACCGCCGCGTCCATCGTGTCGGGCACGCTGGCCGAGCGCATCAAGCTGTGGCCGTTCCTGATCTTCGTGGTGGTGCTCACCGGCATCCTCTACCCCATCACCGGCGCCTGGAAGTGGGGCGGCGGCTGGCTTGATGCCATGGGCTTTCAGGATTTCGCTGGCTCCACGCTGGTGCACTCCGTCGGTGGCTGGGCGGCGCTGGCTGGCGCCATCCTGCTGGGGCCGCGCCTGGGCAAGTATGGCAAGGATGGCTCCGTGCACCCGATCCCCGGCTCCAACATGGCGCTGGCCACGCTGGGCACCTTCATCCTGTGGCTGGGCTGGTTCGGCTTCAACGGCGGCTCGCAGCTGGCCATGGATTCGGCTGAAAACGTCTCCGCCATTGCCCGCATCTTCGTCAACACCAACCTGGCCGCCGCTGCCGGCGCCATTACCGCGCTGATCCTTACCCAGATCATCTACGGCAAGGTGGATATCACCATGGTGCTCAACGGCGCGCTGGCCGGCCTGGTGTCCATCACCGCCGAGCCGCTGGCTCCGTCGGTGCCGCTGGCGCTGTTCGTCGGCGCGGTGGGCGGTGTCATCGTGGTGATCTTCGTGCCGCTGCTCGACAAGCTGAAGATCGACGACGTGGTGGGTGCCATTCCGGTGCACCTTGTCGCGGGCATCTGGGGCACCATCGCGGTGGCATTCTCCAACAGCGATGCCAGCTTCGCCACGCAGTTGGTCGGCATTGTCGCCATCGGCGCCTTCACCTTCGTGGCGTCCTTCATCATCTGGTTCATCCTGAAGATGATCATGGGCATCCGCGTCAGCGAGGAGGAGGAGATGATGGGCCTGGATGCCGCGGAGATCGGCGTGGAGGCCTATCCGGAGTTCGGCAAGGGCTCGCAGGCCATCTGAGGCCGCGCCCGCG
>JAJRRZ010000155.1 GCA_024279045.1 Alphaproteobacteria bacterium | reverse complement strand
CTGAACAGCCGCCACGAGCTCTCGCCGGAGGAATACCGCATGAAATGGAACCTGCCGGTGGATTATCCCATGGTTGCGAAGAGCTACCACGAGGCGCGCTCGAAGATGGCAAAGGACATGGGGCTGGGCCGCCGCGCCAAGGGAGGCTGATCCCTGCCCTGCACAGCCCCATGCAAAAAAGACCGAACGGCGATGCTGGCCGGAAAGCAGCATCGCCGTTTTTCTTCACGAATGGCCTTTAGGCTCAGGACCCATAAATTTGCACAGCATCTGCGCTATTTGCGCTGCATATCAGCGCCCTTTTGCCCTTGGAAATACCTGCGGGTATTCCCGGCGGACAAAAGAACGCTGATATTTTGCGCAAATGACGCATCTGCCATGCCTCTTTATGAGTCCTGAGCCTAGTGGCGAAGGTGGCAGCACCAGCAGTGCCGCCACCTTCATTGTTGTCCCGGATAATCCTTGCGGATTGTCCGCGTACAACCACGCATCAGGTTACGTGATTGACACGGTTGGACACGTTGAACTTGCCCGTTGGCGTATAGAAGCCCTTGATGCGCTTCTTCTCCTTCAGTGTCCTGGAGTCGTAAACGACGATCTCGCCATTGGGCTTCTTGGGATCCTTGCGGTTCCACACCGACACCCAGAACTCCGAGCCATCGGCATTGAACTCTATGTGCACCGCCGCATAGCCCGGCTCTTCGGTTACCACGATGGGGCCGATGAGCTTGCGCGTCTTCTTCTCCAGGGCATAGATGGACTGACGCACTTCCTCATCCGCGGCCTTGGTCTGGTCGGCAATCACATAGGGGCTGTTCGGATGGGTGCGGATGAATACGCCCGGTCCGTCCAGCGTTACATTGAAACACACCTTCCAGGCCTGATCGGGGTGGCCCTTCGGGTCGTTACCCCACGCGGTGATCTTGCCTTCGCCCAGATACACCGTGCCGCCCACGGGACCGCATTTCGGATCAACCCAGTTCGCGCCCGGGCCGGGGTGGGGTTTCTTGCCGACATCGATGATGGCCTCGCGCTTCCAATCCTTGGTGTCTACCACCACCATCTGGTTCGATGCGTTCGCCGCGATCTGGAAGTAACGGCCCGTCGGGTCGAAGAAGCCATCGTGCAGGAACTTCGAGGTCTGCATCTGCACGATCTTCAGGTTGGTCAGGTCGGTGTAGTCCACCTGCCACATCTGGCCCAGCTCCTTCGCCGAGATCAGGAAGGAAGGCTCCAGCGGCGTGGTATAGACGGCGGCAACGCGGGATTCTTCCACGTAATCACCATCGACATTCACCCCGCGGGTGGATACCACGCGCACCGGCTCCATGGTAACCGCATCGACAATGACGAAATGCGGAGGCCAATAGGCACCACCCACCACATATTTGCCGTCGCCGGAAACAGCCACATCACGGGCGTCATAGCCGATCTTGGTTTCGGCCACGACCATCTTGTCCGGTGTCTGCCACAGGTCGATCTTTGTCAGCTTGCCGTCGCGGCCCATGGTATACCAGAAGCGACCCGGATGCTCCGACTGCTTCACATGGTGTTTCTCCGCCGACTTCAGCACGTGCACGGCATAGCCGGTGTTCAGATGAGCGACAATCTCGTGCTTGTCGCCATCCACCACTGCTACCTTGCCCACATCACGCTCGATTACCAGGAAGAAGTTCTTCCAGTTGCGGCCATGCAGCGGCTTCTTTGGATAATCCTCCGGCTTGACGAAGATCTTCGTGGCCTTCTTCATCATCGCCAGGCTCATCTCCGGCGGCTTCGGCGGCGGCAACTGAATGTATTTCGCCAGCAGCACGATATCTTCCTGGCTGAAGATATCATTGAACGGATTCATGCCGCCATCGGTGCCTTCCGATATGATGCGGGCAAGCTTTTTGGTACCGAGCCTGGTGGTGTTCTTCGGCTCCAGGCTCTTGCCCGTGGCCCCCTTGCGCAATACGCCGTGGCAACCGGCGCAGCGCTCGAAATAGAGCTGTTTGGCCCGCTCGAACTCCTGCTCGGAAAGTTTCACTTCTTCCGCAGCCGCCACCCCTGCGGCCCCGGCAACCATCATGACCATGCCTGCGGCAAGGGCCAGCATCGATATTTGCGCGCGTGCTTTCATGGCATTCCTCATCCTCTCTTCTCCGTTGCGGAAAAGAGCATGGCCAATAGCGAAAGCACCGGCCTTCCCCCTCCTCGCGTCAGGACATGCTCCAGCACATCGGATAGTAGATGGCTTTTCCGCACCATGGATTGACAGGGGTCAAGCATTGCCAATGCAAGAACCCCACCACGGAGTGTGGCGGGGTATTACTGCGCAATTCAAAGACAAATGCCGTTACTGGCAAGAAGCTGCCGCACCAGGCTCAGGACTCATGAAGAGGCATGGTAGATGCGTCATTTGCTGGAAAATCAGCGTTCTTTTGTCCACCGGGAATACCCGTAGGCATTTCCAAGGGCAAAAGGCGCTGACATGCAGCGCAAATGGCTTGGGATGCCGTGCAAATTTATGGGGCCTGAGCCTATCCCTTGGGTTTCAGGGGCCTCTTGCCGGCCAGCGGAGCAGGAGATTGGGTATCCGTCTTCTTGCTGCCGCTGGCCAATGCGTCATGTGTATCCAGCCCGCGCTGCAGCTTTTCCAGCAGTTTCTGCTTCAGTTCCGGCTCCGGCTGCGGCTTGCCATCCAATGCATGCCGCCATTGAAAGCGGGCCTCCAGCTTGCGCCCCACCTTCCAGTAGGCATCGCCAAGATGGTCGTTGATCACCGGGTCGGTAGGGCGCAGCGACACTGCCCGCTCCAGCTCGCGCACCGCATCCTCGTAGCGCCCCAGCTTGTAATAGGCCCATCCCAGACTATCAACGATGTAGCCGTCATTGGGGCGCGCCTGCACTGCCTGCTTCACCATGCGCAGTGCTTCCTTCAGGCGCTCGCCACGGTCGATCAGCGAATAACCCAGATAGTTCAGCACCGACGGCTGCCCCGGCTCCAGCTTCAATGCCATGCGGAAGTCGCTCTCCGCCCTGGCCCATTCGCCGACCCGCTCGTAGGTAATGCCACGGTTGTAGTAGATGCGCCAGTTGCGCTTGCCCTGCCGTTCCAACACCTTCAGCGCTGCCGTATAGGCTTGCGATGCCTCCTGCCAGCGCTTTTCCGAGCGCAGGATATCACCCAGCAGCGACATCGGGCGCGAATCGCCCGGATACGCCTTCGCCAACTTGCGCAGTTCGGCAACCGCTTCGTCAGTGCGCTTGAACAGGTGCAACAGCCGCGCGGCCCGCAGTTGTGCCGCCAGATACAGCGGATGAGTGGCGGGAACGGCCTCGTATGCCGCCAGCGCCTGCCGCCGGCGCCCGATGGATTCCTCGATTTCTCCCAGCAACATGCGCGCCACGTGCAGGTCAGGGCGCAGCGCCAGTGTCATGCGCGCATGAAGCAAGGCGGAATCGAAGCTGCGTTCGTCCAGCAGCGCCGAAGTGAGCGAAAACAGTGCCTCGGCCATGCCATCGCGCACGTTGCGCACAACCGGCTGCGGCTGTTTGCGCGGCTGGCTCCTGGTCGCCGCCAACTCCGCACGGATGATGGCATTGTCCGGCACATCGCGCAGAAAGCGTTCATACAGACGTATCGCCTCCTTCGGCCTGCCTTGCCGGCGCAAAT
>JAJRRZ010000154.1 GCA_024279045.1 Alphaproteobacteria bacterium | reverse complement strand
GGTGATGTCCTCGATCCGTCGTTGTGCATCGGCTGGCGCCTGGGGCAGCGCATCCGCCATGCGGCGGGTGGCCTGCCAGACGATGCCGGTGGCAAGTTCCGGCGCGGCCAGCACCTGGGCGATGGCCTCCTGCACGGAGGAAGCGGGTTTCAGCACATCGTCGATCACCTGGCGCTTCCATTGCGTCTGCTCCGGGCGGAAGGTGGGGCAGGGGCTGAGCACCTCGATGACGGCAAAGCCGGGGTGTTCGATGCCGGCGATGATCATTTCCGCCAGCGCGTCCACATAGCCGGAGAAGCCGCGCGCCACGAAGCTTGCCCCGGAAGCCAGCGCCAGCAGCAGGCCGTTCACCGGCGGCATGTGCGGGCCGTCCGGCTGCAGGGCGGCGGCAAAGTCCGGCTCGGAAGTGGGCGAGGGCTGGCCCTTGGTCATGCCGTAAACGCGGTTGTCCATGACAATCAGGGTGATGTCCGGGTTGCGCCGGCAGGTGTGCACGAAATGCGCCGCGCCGATGGAATAGATGTCACCATCGCCTCCTGCGGCCAGCACGGTGAGGTCGGGGCGCGCCAGCTTCAGCCCCGTGGCCACCGGCAGGGCGCGGCCATGCAGGCCATGAAAGCCGTAAGCGTTCAGATAGGCCGGAATGCGCCCCGAACAGCCGATACCGGAAACCAGCGCCACCTCGTGCCGTGGCAGCGCCAGTTTGGCCAGCGCCCGGGTGATGGCCGCCAGCACGGCGAAGTCGCCACAGCCGGGGCACCAGACGGGATGCACGCCGCTCTTGTAATCGGCGGGTTTCGGGGCTGGGGGCTGCTCGGTCATGTGCATACCCTTTCGCTGAGGGGTTCCGCCGTTTCGTCCTTCTTGTCCAGAGCGTGGGCCTCGCGGATGGCGCGCAGCACCTGCCGCGGGGTGATGGGCCGTGGCCCCGGGCGGCGGCAGGAAATGACCATCTCCGGCAGATCGTAATGGCTGCGCAGGTAGTGCAGGAACTGCCCGGAATGGGTCTGCTCCACCACGATGAGCCGCTTCACGCCGCGCAGCAGCTCGTGCAGGCGGCGCTTCAGTGGCGGGTTGAGCAGCCGCAGGCTGATGTGCCGCGCATGCAGGCCCTCGTCGGCGGCCAGGCGGATGGCCTCGCGCGCTGGACCGGCGGACGAGCCCCAGGTGATCACCGCCACCTCGCCGGTGCCGATGCAATCGGCGAAATGGGCGATTTCCTTGTCCGGCCAGTCTTCCATGCGTGCCAGCTTGCGCCAGCGCTTGCCCAATTGCGCGGCATGATCCTCCACCCGCGAGGACGGCAGCGCCGTTTCGTCATGCTCCAGCCCGTCGATGGTGTGCATGCAGCCCTGTGTGCCGGGCAGGGCCATGGGTGATATGCCGCTGTCGGTGATGCGATAACGCCTGTAGCTGCCCGGTGCGCAGGCCTCCTGCACGATGTCGCGCTCGGCCTTCCATGGAGGTGGAAAGGCCGGCGCGTCGATGACGGAAAGCATCTGGCCCAGTTTCTGATCGCTCAGCAGCACCGCCGGGCATTGCAGCTTTTCCGCCAGGTGCAGCGCCCAGGCGGTGGTGCGCATGGCATCGTGGATGCAATCCGGCGCGATGACCAGATGCGGCGCATCGCCATGGGTGCCGCACAGCGCCAGT
>JAJRRZ010000153.1 GCA_024279045.1 Alphaproteobacteria bacterium | reverse complement strand
GTCATCAGGCCGTTGATCATGCCGCCCCAGGAGGGCATCCACAGGATCACCGACATCACCATGCCCAGCGTCTGCACCCAGTCCGGCAGGGCGGTGTAGTGCAGATGGTGCGGCCCAGCCCAGATGTAGATGAAGGTCAGCGCCCAGAAGTGGATGATGGACAGCCGGTAGGAATAGACCGGACGGTCGGCCTGCTTGGGGATGAAGTAATACATCATGCCCAGGAAGGCGGCGGTGAGGAAGAAACCCACCGCGTTGTGGCCATACCACCACTGGGTGATGGCATCCGGCGCACCGGACAGCAGCGAATAGCTCTTCGACCCGAAGAACGACACCGGCACAGCAAGGTTGTTGCCGATGTGCAGCATGGCAACGGTGATGATGAAGGAAAGATAGAACCAGTTGGCCACATAGATGTGGCTCACCTTGCGCTTCACCAGCGTGCCGAAGAACACGAGAAAATAGGCGACCCAGACAATGGTCAGCCAGACATCGATATACCATTCCGGCTCGGCGTATTCACGGCCCTGGGTGGCGCCCAGCACGTAGCCGGAGGCAGCCAGCACGATGAACAGCTGATAGCCCCAGAAGACGAACCACGCGAGATTGCCGAAGGCCAGGCGCGTGCGGTTGGTGCGCTGCACCACATAGAAGGAGGTGGCGATGAGCGCATTGCCGCCAAAGGCGAAGATCACCGCAGTGGTGTGCACTGGGCGCAGACGTCCGAAGTTGGTGTTGGCGGTATCCCAGTTGAGGAACGGCCATGCCAGCTCAGAGGCTGCATACACACCCATGGCGAAACCAACAACCGCCCAGAAGACAGCGGCAATGACACCGGCCTTGACGACGTCCATCATGTATTCGTCATCACCAACAGCCTGCTTCCGGACGCCATCGTAGCTGGTCTGGCGCGCCATCCAGAACAGGCCCAGCACGGCGGCGGCAAAGAATATCCAGGCATGCACGGCGAAGACCGTATCCCGTGCATTGGCGGCCATGTAGAGCGCCAGCAGGCCAAACACCCCCAGCAGCCCCATCTGCACCATTCTCATCGGAATGCTCATGATTCCCTCTTTCCGCTGACAAATCCGGATTGCGCCCATGTTACCGGCGCTTCTCACGCGCGGGAACACTCCCGTTCCGCCCCGGCATCTTGCCTGAAGCCGTGTTCGGCACGCCACGGCGGGATACGGGCAGGCTGTCGCTTCTCCCGGATGCTGGCCGCACGTCCCCCATCGCGGCCAACATTCCTGACAGAAATGAATAGAAAAAAAGTGCTCTGCAGAAGCAATGCATTCCACAATGTGGAATGATAGGATCTGGGCAGTTTGTCGCGGCGGAAAGGGACACTGCTCCTGTCCGCCCTGTTCAGGCCGGCACCCGGGGCGCGGTGGCGCGCACGGCGGCATCCACATGCTCGGCGAAACGGGCGAAGTTGTCGTTGAACATGGCCACCAGCCTTTTCGCCTGTTCATCGTAACGGGCGGGATCCCGCCATGTGCCGCGCGGGTTCAGCAAGGCGGGATCGACACCCGGCGCTTGCGTTGGCACGGCGAAGCCGAAGAACGGATCGGTGCGCATGGGCACGTCGTCCAATGCGCCGGACAGGGCGGCATGCAGCAAGGCGCGGGTCTCCATGATGGGCATGCGATAGCCCTCGCCATAAGGCC
>JAJRRZ010000152.1 GCA_024279045.1 Alphaproteobacteria bacterium | reverse complement strand
TGCCGCGGCTGGCGGCAAACGGCAAGGTCAGGCCCACCACGCGCAAGCGCTGGCCCGCTTTCCTCGCCAGGTTGCGCCATCACGAGAACAGGCACGTGCGCATCTGGCAGGACTGCCTGCAACAGGTGCGGCGCACATTGCCCGGCTTGACGGCGACGAGTTGCTCGCGGCTGAAACTGCGCCTGCGCAAGGCGTATCGGCACATCATGGCGCAATGCAGCAAGCGGCATGACATGTTCGATCGTCGCGAAAAACATGCTGCCGCCAGCCTGCCCTTCATCAAGGCGGCATTTGGCCTGGCGCGACGGAACCATATCCGCAAGGTGGTGCGTTCCTCCACCGCCAGGCGGGCCGCGCGCTCCCTTGCCCAGCGCGGCCCACGGGCGAGTAGCAAGCGGCCCGGCAGCACGCGGAACAACTGGCATTGAGGGCAGGCATTGCGCGCCATGTTGCAATTGATGCCGAGTGAGCACATATGCTCTTGCGTGGGCAGGACGGCTTTGATACAGACTGCCTTGCTTCCACGCGCTGCGTGGCGTGTGGAGGCATCCTTCAGGTAAAGGCCCGTAGCTCAGTTGGTAGAGCAGCTGACTCTTAATCAGCGGGTCCGGGGTTCGAGTCCCCGCGGGCCTACCATCGGCGGGTTACGGATATTCCGCCCAACCGCCCCATTCGATAGCTACCAAACAATTTCCACCAAAATCTCCCCTGTGCAGGCGCTCCAAACGTACCTGCAAGAACAGCCAGCACATCGAGCCGGTAATCCTGCTGACCTCCCAACAAGCCGCCTGGCTGCTGCGCATCTCATGCAAGACCCTTGAGCGCATACGCGTGGAAGGCCGCGGTCTTCGGCGCTATAATCAGCCAATTCCCGGACCTCGGGTTGCGGCAGCGACCGGATCGGACAGGCAATGCTTCATGTGTTTGCACTCTCCTTCAATGAGAAGGTATGCACATATGGTGAATTGGCCAGGCAGGGGGGCACATGTCGAGACTGTTCGTGGGCAGATACCTGCTGCGCTTTCGCATTGCCGAGGAGTGCCTGTTGCCGCCGGCATCGGGCAGCATGTGGCGCGGGCTGCTGGGGCGTGAGCTGAAGCGCATGAGCACTGGCGCCGCCACGGCGCCGCGCAATCTGCCGGACTGGATAACGACGGAGCGGCTCTACGAATATTTCATCGAAACACCGCCACCGCCCGACTCGCCAGCCATGCGGCGCTATCCGCACGTGCCGCACCCGTATGTCATTGCCGCGCCGCTGACGCAAAGGGATGTGCATCTGCCCACGGGCGCGCATATCACCTTGCCGATTATCCTGTTCGGCAAGGCGAATGATTTGCTGCATGTGGTCATTCTGGCGCTGGCCCGCGCGGCCCGCGGCGGCCTTGGCAAGAGACGCGCGCGGGCAGAACTGCAGCAGGTGCAGCAGGAGCTGCCATCGGGCGAGCTGCGCCACATCTTCGCCCCGGGTGAAACCATGCATGTGCCGGATGTCTCTCCGCTCCGCCCTCCTGCACCGGAAACGGACAAGGTGCGGATAGAGCTGAACACTCCCTTACGTCTGCAACATCAGGGGCGCCTGATGCAGCCGCACAAGTTCATCCCCGGGCCGTTCGTGATGAACATCATCCGTCGCCATGCCATGCTGCATCTGTTTCACGGCCCCGGTGAGGTGCAGGCGGACTTTCGCGCCCTGAAGGCAGCCAGCGAACGTGTGCGGCTGCTCGACGCCGGGCTGCGCTGGCACAAGCAGCAACGCTACTCGGCGCGTCAGCAGCGCGAGGTGCCGCTGGACGGGCTGCTGGGCCGTTTCGAACTGGACTTCAGCCAGGCGCGCGAGGTGTGGCCGTTCCTGTGGCTGGGGCAGTTCATTCATGCCGGCAAGGGAACGGTGTTCGGGCTCGGGAGCTATCGCCTCAGGGGGTGATGTGATGTGGCCATGGCGCTTCTTGCATGGCCACAGCTTGACGTTGCATCAACAGCTTTCGATACTGGCATGCGGGAGGGAGATTCGGCACCATTGCCGGCATGAATACTGTCGGGGAGAACAGACCATTGCCGCCAGAAGGGCAAGTCGCCGGCCATGTGCAGCCTGTTGAAAGGACGGCTGTCATCGCTGCTGCGCCACTGGAGGGAAGCACGCCGGCAACGGGCAAGGCCGCCCATGCGTTCCGGCGCCGGGTGCTGTTTCTGGTGGCGGGGCTGACGCCGCAGATCGTTACCGAAACGCTTTATGCGCTGACGCAGTGCATGGCGCAGCCGTTCATCCCCACCGAAATCCATCTGCTCACCACCAGTGAAGGCAGCCGACGCGCGCGGCTGATGCTGCTGGAAGGAGAACAGGGGCGCTTTCACCGCTTCTGTGCCGACTACCACCTGCCGCAACTGGCGCAGGCCTTTGATGAATCGCGCATTCATCTGGTGTGCAGGGCCGATGGCCGGGCGCTGGACGACATTGTTACCGCAGCGGACAATGCCGCGGTGGCCGATGCCATCATGCAGCACATCCGCGTCTTCACGGCGGATCCCGACTGCGCCGTGCATGCCTCCGTGGCTGGCGGGCGCAAGA
>JAJRRZ010000151.1 GCA_024279045.1 Alphaproteobacteria bacterium | reverse complement strand
CCGCCTGGTGCGCCTGAACCTGTTTCACCGCAGGCCCATCGACAACCTCACAGCATCCCCAGAAACCCGGATTGTCGACCAACGACAAATGACCATGGAGCTCTTGCGATGTTAAACCGGACAGCAGTGGGTCAAGCCCGGCAATGACGAACGAAGAGCGCATCCTGTCAAGCTGCCCATCGCAATTGTTCCAGACACGATTGCCCGACAGGGCGGCCTCATGAATGGGCGAAGATGTCCGTTTCCGGCCAGCCGGCCAGATCCAGCGCCACGCGCGTGGGCAGGAAGGCGAAGCACTGCTCGGCCAGCTCCAGCCTGCCCTCGCGGCGCAGCATCATCTCCAGGCGCTGTTTCAGCTCGTGCAGATACAGCACATCCGATGCCGCATACTGTTTCTGGGCCTCGGAGAGCACCGGCGTGCCCCAGTCGGAGCTTTGCTGCTGCTTGGACATGTCCACGCCGAGCATCTCGCGGGCCAGATCCTTCAGGCCATGGCGGTCGGTATAGGTGCGGGCCAGTTTCGAGGCGATCTTGGTGCACCACACCGGCCCGACATCGACGCCCAGCCAGTGTTTCAGCACGGCCATGTCGAAGCGCGCGTAATGGAAGATTTTCAGCACGTTTTCGTCGGCCAGCAGACGCTTCAGGTTTGGCGCGTCGTAGCTGTCGCGGTCGAGCTGCACCAGCACGGCATTGCCGTCGCCACTGGAGAGCTGCACCAGGCACAGCTTGTCGCGATACGGGTTGAGACCCAGCGTTTCGGTATCCACCGCCACTTCCGCGCCGAGGTTGATGTCGCCGGGCAGGTCGTGCTTGAAAAGGCGAATGCTCATGAGGCCTGCTCCGTGTTGTGCGTGTTTGCGCATGCTGCATGCATTGTGCGTATTGTGCCTTGTTGCGCCGCGCCAACGCTGCTGCTGCGCCGTATCATGGCATGTTGCGCCAGCGTAAACGAAAAACCGCCAGCCTGCGAGCTGGCGGCACGACCGGCGAAAACCATCAAACGAATGGTGCCCGGGAGAAGACTCGAACTTCCACGGCCGCAATGGCCACTGGTACCTGAAACCAGCGCGTCTACCAATGCCGCCACCCGGGCATCTTGCGTGGATGCATCTATAGTCGGCGCAGGCGGATGTCAAGAGGATGATGCGGCATCGAGGGGTGCTTTTCAGATGGCGCATATGCGGCTATCAAGAGGCCTGACAAGCAATGCGAGCGCGAGGGAGGCAGGACATGGCGCAGCAGCCGTATCGCACGTTTCGCGAAGAGATCGTCGGTGTCATTGGTGGCTCGGGCTTCATCGGGCGGCACGTGGTGGCGGCGCTGGCGTCCGCCGGCTGGCGGGTGCGGGTGATCTGCCGCAGGCCGGATCTGGCGCAGTTCCTGCAGCCGCTTGGCGCGCCGGGGCAGATTGCCTTCGCCCAGGCCAATGTGCGCGATGCCGCCTCGGTGCGCGAGGCGGTGGATGGCTGCGTGGCGGTGCTCAATCTGGCGGGCATACTGGCCGAGCGCGGCAGGCAGACTTTCCAGGCGGTGCATGTGGATGGCGCGCGGGCGGCGGCGAAAGCGGCGCGCGAGGCCGGAGCGGAAACGTTCATCCACGTCTCGGCCATCGGCGCGGATGACAGCTCGCCCTCGGCCTATGGCCGCAGCAAGGCACAGGGCGAACAGGCCGTGCGCCAGGCGCGTGGTGATGTGATCATCCTGCGCCCGTCCATTGTCGTCGGGCCAGAGGACGAATTTTTCAACCGCTTCGCCGCCATGGCGCGGATCTCGCCCATGTTGCCGCTGATCGGCGGCAAGACGCGCTTTCAGCCCGTTCATGTCGGCGACATAGCGCAGGCCGTGGTGCGGCTGGTGGAAAACGGCGGCGGAGCATATTCGGGCAAGGTGCTGGAGCTGGGCGGGCCGGAGGTGTTCACCTTCCGCGAGCTGATGCGCTTCATGCTGGCGGTGATCCGCCGCCGCAGAATATTGCTGCCGGTGCCGTTCGGGCTGGCGAAGGCAATGGCCTGGCCGATGCAGTTTCTGCCCGGCGCGCCGCTGACGCCGGATCAGGTGCGCATGCTGCAGCGCGACAACGTGGTGAGCGAGGCAGCCCAGGCGGAAGGGCGCACGCTGGCCGGGCTGGGGATCGAGGCGGAAGGCATCGAGGCTGTCGTGCCGCCCTATCTGGAACGTTACCGCCCCGCCGGGCAGTTCACCGTGGTGCGCGAGTCCATCGCCGAGATGCTGCGCACGGCAAGCCGTTGAGCCTGCCGCCTTGCCCAACAATCGGGCAGGGCCCAGGCGTGATGCAGGATTGTCCCATGCAATCAGGCGGGTGCGTGGCGCGCCCGGCGTTCTGGCGGATTCGACTCACCGCAGCCCACAAGCTATAAGAAGCGCGTGGGAGGGGGGCTGGCCGCACCCTGCCCTGCGAATCAAAGCTTGTTTGAGGGAAGGGCGCTTTGGTTTTGCTGACCATGTTTTCGCACGCCGATATCTGGCGCGCCATAGATACGCTGGCGCGCACGCATGGGCTTTCCACCTCTGGCCTGGCGAAGCGGGCGGGGCTGGACCCGACGTCATTCAACCGTTCCAAACGCATCACCGCCAACGACAGGCCGCGATGGCCGTCCACGGAGAGCATCTCCAAGGTGCTGAGCGCCACCGGCACCACGCTGGAGGACTTCGCGCGGCTGGTGGCGCGCAAGCAACCATTGCGCATGCGCATTCCGCTGATCGGCCTGGCCAGGGCCGGGGGCGAGGGGTTCTTCGATGATGCCGGCTTTCCCGCCGGTTCAGGCTGGGAGGATGTGGAGGTGCCCGGCCTGACGGATGAAAACGCCTATGCGCTGCGCATCACCGGCGAGAGCATGCAGCCGGTGTATCGCGATGGCGACATCATCGTGGTCTCGCCGAACACGCAGACGCGGGTGGGCGATCGGGTGGTGGCGCGGTTGAAGAATGGCGAGGTAATGGCCAAGGAGCTGCGCCGGCGCACGGCGACGGAAATCACGCTGGCCTCGCTGAATCCGGCGCACGAGGACATCACCGTCAGTGTGGTCGAGGTGGAGTGGCTGGCGCGCATCCTGTGGGCCAGCCAGTAACCGCTGGCACACGCCTTCACCTCTCCTTGCAACGGGCAGGCCGGTGCACTGCACAACCTGCAGCCGCAGACGGGCAACTCAGTGCAGGTGGTTGACGGCGTGGGGGCTGTCCAGGGAGAAGGCCGGGATCTCCACCGTGATGCGCTGGCCGTCTTCGGTTTCCATCTCGTAGAAGCCGCGCATGAAGCCACTGGGCGTTTTCAGCGGTGTGCCTGAAGTGTATTCGAAGCGCTCGCCGGGACGCAGGATGGGTTGCTCGCCAACCACACCGGCGCCGCGCACCTCGGTCAGACGACCTTGCGAATCGGTGATGATCCAGTGCCGTGTGCGCAGGATCACGGTCTGCTCGCCGGTATTGGTGATTTCCACGTGGTAGAGCCAGACGTAATAGCTGTTGGCCGGGTCGGACTGGTCGTTGCGAAACTCCGGGCGCACGCGCACGCGCACGCCGTGGGTGGTCTTTTCGTAAATATCGTGCGCGCCAGGCAGGCGCTGTTGCTCGGATTTGTGCATGGCATGATGCCGCGCGCTGGCTGGCGGCTCCTTCCCCAATGACGGATACTCCATTCCGGTTTTCACCCTAATGCATGGCATGCGCCGAACAAAGGCGGCATTTCGCCCGATTCCGTTGCATGGGCCGCTGCATGGGCCACGGGGTTCCTCATGATAGTGCCGTGGGACGGCGCTCCGGGAGCATCATGCCGGCGGCACGGCCAGTATGGCGGCCAGCAGCAGAAAAGCCTCCACCACAGGGAAACCCGGCAGAGGAGCGCGCTGCCAGGCCCAAACCAGCCGCGCCATGGCAAGCAGCAATAACCCTGGCGTCAGCGGCAGCAGCAAACTGGCCAGCGCCGCCAGCCCCAGCAACAAGGCAAACCAGGCCCGCCCTGCCCCGGCCTGCACTTTCCCGCCCGCGGGCCAATGCCGGATCGCGCAGCAGCGCCAGATCATGCCGACAAGTGTCAGCGCCAGCGTGGCCAGCAGGCCCAGCGCCAGCCACGTCAGCCGCCATTCCGGCACGCTCAGCGCCAGTCCCGCGGCCAGCAGCAGCGGGGCGGCCATGAACAGATGAAGCGAAACAGGAATGTGCGCGCGCGCCTGCATGACGCACAGCATAGGCCGTCATCCCCGGCGGGGAAAGAGGCCCGCAGCCTGGGGCCCGCCCCCATCAATTCGCACGACATTCCAAGCCATTTGCGCTGTATCTCCGCAGTCTTTTGCCGCTGGAAATGCCTTCGGGCATTCCCGGCGGGCAGAAAGGAAAACACCATTTTCAAGCAAATGGCACATCCGGCACGCCTGTTTACAAGTTCTGGCTCCGGGCGCCGCCGAGGCGCTGGCGCAGGTGGTTGAGCAGCTCCATGCTGGGCGTGCCGGTTACCTTCATGCGCGCTTGCAGCTGGAACAGGCGAATGGCATTGGCGGTGCGGTTGCCCATGATGCCATCGACCTTGCCGATGTCATAGCCGGCGCGCTTCAGCAGGCGCTGCACTTCGCTCACCAGGGCCTTGCCGGTCAGTGGCTTGCCGTCGTCGGTGGCGGGCCTGGCGGCAGCGGCACGGGAAGCAGCAGGCGTGCTGCGCCATTCGGGCCGATCGATGACGACGGTGTTGGCGTTGCGGATGGGCGGCGTCGGAGTGAAGGCGTCAAGCCGCTTGCGTGCTTCGGCCAACTGGTTCTTCGGCAAATACGCAGCCAGCTTCTTTGCCTGTTCGGCAGCGGTGGCATCGCCCTGGCGGGCGGCGGCCTCATACCAGAACCAGGCATCGGCAAGGGACTGCTGCACGCCCTGGCCACGGTGATACAGCACCGCGAGGTTGAACTGGCTGTCGCGCACCCCCTGTTCGGCAGCCTTGCGGAACCATTGTGCAGCTTTCTCGAAGTCCGGCTCTCCAGCCTTGCCCGAGGCCAGCAGCACGGCCAGATTGTGCATGGCGCGCACGTTGCCGCGCTGGGCGGCGCGCTCGTACCATACGCGGGCCTTCAGCATATCCCTGCTCGTGCCGATGCCGCGCTCATGCAACACCCCCAGGCGATACATGGCCACCACCACGCCCTTGTCCGCCGCCCTGCGGAACCATTGGACGGCCTTTGCGGCATCAGGCGCAACACCACGCCCGCGCAGATAATTGGTGGCGATGACATAGGCAGCCTTGCCATTGCCGCTGGCGGCGGCGGCCCGTAGCGCGGCTGGGCCGATGCTGTCGGGCAACTGCCGCTCTGCCTGCGGCGCGGGTTGTTCGCCAGCAATGCGCGGCGCAGAGGCCAGGCCCGTGATGCTGGCGGTTTCCACCGCTGTGGCGGCGCGCGTCGGGTCCAGCGGCAATGCACCTGTGGCATCGGAAACCTTCTTGCCGGCAGGAGGCTTGCCACTATCCGTCCCTTTTGCGGGCCTGGCGGGCTGGCCATTGTCCCGACCACCCTGGCCGGGAGCCTTGCGCGCTTCATTGCCGCCCGCTCCATGTGTGGCGGCTTCGTCCTGCACCATTGGTGCGCCGGCAGGGGCAGTGGGTTGCGCATCCTGCCCACCCTGGCGGCTCATCAGCACAGTCCCGGCGGACAACAGCACCACACCCGCCAGCATCAGCCGTTTGCGGGTGGCCGCTTTCGCCGCCTTGTCTGCCTTGTTCGCCACCGAGGCTGTGGCATCGTCTGCAACCTGAGCGGTTTCCCGTGCAGTGTTGACCGCCTTTTCACCCTTGCGCTTCAGCCCGCCGCGCAGGTTGGCAAGGCCACCCAGCAGACTGGCGGACTTGTCCGCTCTGGCCGTGGAGGGCATGCCATTATCGGCAGCCTCGATGTGTGGCTCGTCCACACGCTCTTGCTGCTGTTTTCTGCCGGTCAGCCGGGCCAACAGGCCGCTGGACGACCTGGCGCCGCCATGGGTGGCTTTTGTTCCCGTGTTGCTGGCAGCCATGGCGGCGCGGCGGGCCGCGGCGATGAAATCTTCCTGCTGCGAGGCCACTTGCGGCGAGGGTTCCCGCGAGATGGCTGAAGCATCAGCAGTGGCATTGGGCGCAACGTTGAGTGCGGCGGCGGGTTCGGCGCCGGGCTGGAAAGCTTGCGGTTGCCCGGACGTGGAAGCATCCCGGGAGCCGCCGTCGCCCTGCATCAGCGCCACGACCTGCGCCACCTCGTCCTTGAGGTTGTCCTGCGGCATGGAAGCCCTGACCGCGGCGCCATTATCCTGCGCGGCCTGCTCTGGCGCCACGGTTTCGGGCGCGGCCTCTCCCAGCAATGCCTCTGCCGCCGATGGCGCTGCCTCTTGCGTGGCGGAGGGGGCTGCATCCCGTGCCTGCGGCTGTGGCCTGGGTTGATGCCGTTGCTGTCCGTTTTCCAGCGTATCCAGGCGTTGCACCACCTCTGCCAGCGCATCATGCACCGTCTGCATCATCTCGCGGGTGCGCGCATCACTGTCGCGGGCGAACTTCTCCAGATCGGCCATGCCCGCGCGCAATGCCTCGATCTCCTTGCCGGTTTCCGCAGCAGCCTTCTCGCCATGATTGGCCAGCGCCTGTTGCAACTGGCCGATGCGTTCTTCCAGCGCGGCGATGCGGCTGGCGTGCTCCTCGCCAATGGCAGGCGCGCCGCCATGCTGCAGCAGCTTGCCGATCTGCTCCTCGTGCGCGGCCAGCTTCTCGCCCATCAGCGTCAACGGCTCACCCAGCGCCTCTTCCACCAGTTGGCGGATGTTCAGCACCTGCTCTTCCAGCGCATGCAGGCGGGTATCGTCCGCCGGGGCGGCGGCATGCGCCTGCTGAAGCTGCCCGGCCAGCTCGTCGAGCTGCTGGCGCAGGGCCTGTGTTTCGATCTTGTCGGCCTTTTCCGCCACGCGGGCAGAAAGGCCCTGCAAGGTTTCCTGCACCTGGCGCACGTGGGCATCCAGCTGCTCCACGTCGGTGCGCAGGCGGTCAACATCCATCACACCGCCGGCGAGATCTTCCAGCTTGCCCTGCAAGCGCACGACCATGGCGGCGATGCGCTCTTCCGCCTGGCGCACCTGTTCATCAGCGTGCCTGGCCACCTGCTGGCGCACCATTTCCGCCAGCGCCTCATTGTCGGGGGCGGTGGATTGCAGATTCTCGATCTTCTTCTCCACCTCGCCGATGCAACTGTCCACGTAGGCGCGGGCGCTTTCCTCGCCGCTGGCGCGCATTTCCTCCAGGCGCTTGTTCAACACATCGATGCGCTGCTCCAGCACCTGCAGGGCGGCGCGTGTTTCCGGCATGTCGCCCGTGCCGCCGGATTCGGCCATTTCCAGCGCCCTGGCAGTGCGCCGGGCGACATCATCAAGCTTTTCGCGCAAATCGCCGATGGCCTCGGCCGTGCGCCCCTCGGCCAACTCCAGATGTTCGATGAGATTGTGCAGAACGGTCTTCAGTTCCGCATAGCCGGGCACTTCTTCGGGGCGCTGCGGCGTAGTGGGCACCTTGTCCAGCCGCTTGCCGAGGTTGTCCAGTTGCGTTGCGATTCGGGCAAACTGTTCCTGCACGAGCTGCTCGAACGAATCGGCCCTGTTGCTGGCTTGCAGCGGCATGTCCTTCTTCTCCCCAGCCGGATTTGCGGCATCATGTTCACCAGCCTCGTCGAGCAGGGCGCGCAACTGCCCGGCCAACGCCTCATACGCCTGCTCGTCGCGCCCTGGCTTGCGGTTGTTCCCGTTCATCGTGTGCCGCCACCATCTT
Source organism: Alphaproteobacteria bacterium (assembly GCA_024279045.1). Lineage (GTDB taxonomy): Bacteria > Pseudomonadota > Alphaproteobacteria > Rhizobiales > Aestuariivirgaceae > Thermopetrobacter. Next base: position 4,607 of record JAJRRZ010000151.1, on the reverse strand, counting down.
GCGCCACGGCCTGCCCGGGCGGGATCCGCGGCCATAATTTCACCCGACAAACGTTGACAATTTGGGTAAACAAACCCTTAACCTGCTGTAACATCATCCTACAGAACGTATTTCGGCACTGGGGGAGGATATTTTTCCGGAGGCAAACACACTGAAAGGCGGGAAATATCCATGTCTACGGGTGGGGAAGAGAGGCGCAAGACCTGGTCGATTGGCGAGCTGTGCCAGGAATTCGGGGTTACCGCCAGGGCGCTGCGCTTCTACGAGCAGAAAGGCCTGTTGCAGCCGCAACGGCAGGGCTGGCGGCGCATCTACGGCCCGCGTGAACGGCAACGCCTGCAGATGATCCTGCGCGGCAAGAAAGCCGGGTTCACCCTGAATGAAATCGGCGAGATGCTGGAGCTGTATCATCTGCGCGATGGCCAGACTGACAAGCTGCAACAGGCGCTGGAAAAAATGCACCATCAACTGAACGTGTTACAGCAACGGCGCAGCGAGATTGACGAGGCAATCGAGGAACTGGGCCGCACCATCGAATTGCTGGGCAGCATGTTGCGTGAGCGTCTGAATGCCGAAAAAGGCCCCGCGCGCCGGCAGAAAAATGGCTGAGGCGATCGTGAGGCGAAAATCAAGAAAAGCCTTGTGGCCAATGGAAGGCCGCAAGGCTTTTGCATGAATAACTTCAGCTCATGCGGAGGAAATACCCTCCTGTCGGTCAACTGAAACGAGCAGCAATCACGCTATCGCGCAATACATTGGCCTCCAGCTCCTTTTCTTGCAATTGCCGGGCCATGCAATCGCCAATGGAGATGATGCCAAGAAGCTTCTTGTCGTTATCCACCACTGGCAGATGGCGCACGCGGTTGACGGTCATGACCTTCATCAGGGTAATGAGTTCATCATCCAGCTGGCAGGTAATCACCGATGGAGACATGACGTCTTCCACTTTCAAATTGACAATATTCTGACCTTCGGAGGAAAAAGCCGCCACAATATCGCGCTCGGAAACCACCCCGACCAGGTTGCCTTGCGCATCCAGCACCGGCAAGGCGCCGATCTTGTTGGTGCGAAGAAGCGTGGCTGCACTCTGCAGACTGTCATCATGGCGGCAAACAATGATATCTCTCTTGCATTGTTCCAGAAATTCACGGACTTTCATATTTGCGCTCCCTCCTGTCTGTTGAGTGTTTCCGTGCAATCGGCACCGGTTGCAGATTTCCAGCAAGTTGTGCCTGTCATTTTCCGGTCAAGCCTCGGATCACGGCACCCAGATTGGTGGCCGTGATGCAAGGTTGCCCTTCCCTCCTCCTGCATTGGCCAGCGCGCAATGCGTAACAAAAATGAATATGCGTGATATACTATATATCCGCCCCCTGTCATGCAATAGGCCCGGGTCCCACAAAGAGGCATGGCAGATGCGTGATTTGCTTGAAAATCAGCGTTCTTTTCCCTGCCAAAAATACCTGCAGGCACTTCCAGGGGCAAGAAGGCGGGCGCTTTCAAAGGCAAATTGCAACACGGAGAGCAAAAGGAAAAGCGGGGCCGCTCATCAAGCCGACCCCGCTTGCCCCTGACATGATCAGGGCCCAACTTGGCACTGCTAGCGCCCTGTTTTACGGGCGCTCTGGCGTCTTGTATTCAGCTTCCTTCTGCCACGGCTCCCAGATGGTTTCGAAGCCGACAAAGCCGTTCTTGTCCTTTGGCAGCGGACGGGTTTCCATGCGCCACACCTTGCACGCCGGCACGGTAGCGGGATCAGCAGGATTGCCCATGTTCCTTCTCCTCTGTTTGCTGTTTGCCCTGTTTTTTCCCATCAATACCGGCCATGGCCGGCACTTGCAACCATCAGGTCGCAAAACTCACTGCAGCGGTATGCGCTTGCCCGGCAGGTCGATATCCTGGCCTTCCTGCACAATACCACCGGCATCGATCTCCTCTTCCGTGGCATCGCGCACGGTGAGGATTTCCAGCTCGAATTTCAGCTCGCGGCCCGAGAACGGGCTGTTGCCGTCGATGACGATCTTCTCGTCGTCCATGTAGGTTACGTAGAAGATGCGCTTGTCGCCCTTGTCGTTCTGCATCATGATCTGCATGCCGACCTTGCGGTATTCTTCCGGCACGTTTTCAGGCCGGTCGACAACCACGAGGCTTTCGTCGCGCGGGCCGAAAATCTCGTCGCCGTTCAGCTCCAGCTCCAGTTTTTCACCGGCGCGCTTGCCAGTGAGCGCCTCCATGATACCCGGCATGAGAATATCGTTGTGGCCATGTACGTAATTGAGCGGAAACTCCACCTGGCTGAGCACTTGCCCGGTCTTCACGTCGAGCAGGCGGTATTTGAGCTCCACCAGCTTGCCGTCCTCGATTGTGTCGCCCGCGATGTTGTCGTCCTTGTCGGACATGGGTGCGAATCCTTTTTGCGCCGATGATCAGAACAGGGAAGCACCGAATACCTTCACCTTGCCATCCTCGATGCCGAGCACCAGACGGCCCAGCCATTCACCGGGCTTGGCGGTGCTGCGCTGGCGAAACAGCACGGTAACATGCTCGCCACGGCGGATGATGCCGAGAAAGTCGTAATTCTCGTCCAAGTGGCGGGCCAGCTCGCTGTTTGCGAACTGATGATTGACCGTTACGGAGTTCATGGCCAGGGCAAATTCCTTGGCGAAGTAACGCACGAACTCGCCATAGTTGCCCTCGTTGGACATGCGCAGCATGTGTTCCCAGTGCATGTCGGCCACCAAGCGGATATCCTCATCCGACCATTCGGTGATGTTTGCCGGCCTGGAGGACACCAGCTCCTCGGCGGTGGGCTTGGAAATCGTGATGTCCACGGTCATGGCTGCACACCCTGTTGCAAAACTGTCTAACAAATAGGCGGAAGCGCCGAGCTGGCGCTTCCACCAGTGTCGTGTCTTGCGAGAAGATCAGGAAGCCTTTTTCTTGGCCTTGCGCTTCTTCTCGTACTCCTCCTCGACATCGCCGACGATGTGATACAGCGGCGCCTTTTCCATGGTCCACTCACCGGTCTTCGGATCACGACGCGACACGGTCAGCACGTGCCAGTTCTCGTCGTCGAGATACAGGTGGTCGCCACGGTAGTAGTAGCCCGGCCAGCGGGTCTCCTTGCGGAAGAGCGTGTGATGCATCACCGCCTCGGAGGTCAGCACGCGGTGGTGCAGCTCCCAGCAGCGCAGCAGATCGTGCAGATCCTTCGCGCCGAGGTACATCTCCATGTCTTCCTTCAGGATGGCCAGCTTCTTCAGGCCGATGTTGAGAAGCTTCTCGTTGGTCATGTACTGCATGCTCACGCCGCCGCAGTATTCATCCATGATCTTCTGCATGCGGATGAGGCCCTGCTTGGGCAGCAGGCAGGTGGGCATGACTTCGCCGGCCACCACCTCGTTGTGCCAGACCTTGTAGTTCTCCAGCGGCTTGTAGATCTTCTCGCGCAGCTCCTCGATCTGCCGCTCAGAGACCACGATGCCCTCGGCCTTGCCGTCGTCGATGTACTGGCACGCAGCCTTCGCCGCCAGGCGGCCCTCGGTGAAGGAGCCGGAGGAGAAGGCGTGCGGGGTGCCGCCACAGGCATCACCGGCGCCAAACAGGCCGTGCACGGTGGTCATGCGGTTGTAGCCCCAGAAATACTCCGGCGGAGACAGGTCTTCCGGACCGGAAACCCACGCACCGCAGGCGGTGGCGTGCGAACCCATCACGTAGGGCTCCGATGTGGTCAGCTCCGGGTTCTCGCACTTCGGGTCAAGGTCGGAAGCCGCCCACAGCACCGCCTGGCCGACGGTCATGCCGAGGAAGTTGTGCCAACCCACCTCTTCCAGGTGCGGATCCTGGAATGAGTGCATGGTAACCATGTGGATGGGCCCACGGCCCGCGGCCACCTCGCGGATCAGCGCGTGGTTGCGCAGGCATGTGGGGATGGGATGATGGTCGATGTATTCGCCCACCATCTTCTTCAGCTCGTCATACCAGTACGGCTCGTATGGCTCGCCCTGGCCGTTCTGCGTGTAGGTCTTCAGGTGCAGGAAGTAGGCGCCCACCGGACCGTAACCGTCCTTGAAGCGGGCCAGCACGATGCGGTTTTCCATCTGCGTCATCTTCGCGCCAGCCTGGATCAGCAGGCCATAGGCGGAGCCGGACGACCACGGCGCATACCACACGCGGCCCGCACCCTCGCCGGTGGAACGCGGCTTGTAGATCATCGACGCGCCACCGGCGGTAACGATCACCGCCTTCGACTTGAAGACGTAGAAGTCGCCGGTGCGGACATTGAAGCCCACCGCGCCGGCCACGCGGTTCTCGCGCGACTCGTCCATCAGCAGATGGGTAACGCAGATGCGGTTGTAGACCTTGTCGGCGGACTTCATGGCGGCCATGGCCACGATGGGCTTGTAGGACTCACCGTGGATCATGATCTGCCACTTGCCCTCGCGCAGATACTTGCCCGCCTCGTAGTCCTTCATGATCGGCAGACCCCACTCCTCGAACTGGTGCACGGTGGAGTCCACGTGGCGCGCCATGTCGAAGAGCAGATCCTCGCGCACCATGCCCATCAGGTCGTTGCGGGCGTAGCGCACGTGATCCTCGGGGTTGTT
>JAJRRZ010000150.1 GCA_024279045.1 Alphaproteobacteria bacterium | reverse complement strand
TTCGTGCGCGACTTCTCCTCTTCCACCATTCCCGATGCCCCCTTGCCGCCGGAAGAATTTCTGGCATTCCTCGACGAGGCGGAAGCTTTTCTGCGCAAGCGGCACCGTGAGGATTACTGCGGCTTCGCCTATCTGGACGATCTGGACAATCCTTCCCTGATCAAGTTGTTCGACCCGCGCAAGATGGGATCGGCCTGTGGCTGCGGCGGCGAGGTGAAGCCGCGCTGGACGCTTTCGCGCATGAAGCCGGAATTGCCCGATGATCTGGCGCCACTGCCACAACCACGGCAGGGCCGACAACGTGGCTGGCTGGCGCGCCTGCTCGGTGGCTGAACAACAACGGGATGGAGCGTCAGGGTCTGGTCTCAATAAATGAGTGCTTCTCATGGGCATGTTGGCAAAATGGCAGCGGTTTTTCGTTCGCGGGCAATAGTGGAGCTATTGGCAAGAACGAAAAACCGTCTGATATGAAGCCAAAATGCACATGGGGAGTGCTCAGGTATTGAGACCAGACCCAAGGCCGGGGGCGTTGGCAGTGAAGTGTTCGCAAGAGGCAAGAATGATGAACCATCACGACAGCGCCCTGAATGATCAGGACATGCAGACACTGCGCAAGCTCTCCCTGTTTGCCGACTTGAGCGAAGAAGAGGTGCGCGAGGTGGTGGGCAGTGCGCTGCCGAGGCGCTACCCGCGAGGCAAGGTATTGTTTCAGCATGGGGACAGGGCCGATGCCTTCTACATCATTCTCGATGGTCTGGTGAAAGTGATGCGCCACACGCCGGAGGGCAGTGAGGTGATCCTTGGCGTGTTCGGCAAGGGCAATGCCATTGCCGAGGCCTCGGTGTTTCTGGGCGGCAAATATCCCGCCACTGCCGAGCTGGCCGCCGATTCGCGGCTGTTGCGGGTGGAGATCCCGCATTTTCACAAGGTGCTGCTGCGCAATGCGCATCTGTCATTGAGCATGCTGAAAGCGGCTTATCAGCGCATTGGCTACTTGGTGTCGGAACTGGAGCACCTGAAATCGCAGACGGGTTGCCAGCGGGTGGCGGACTTCATCCTCGGCCTGTGCCCGAAGCAGGATGCCGGCGAGGCGCATATCGACCTGCCTTACGAGAAGGGGCTGATCGCGGCGCGCCTGGGCATGAAGCCGGAGAGTTTTTCACGTGCGCTGAAACGGCTGCGGCAGATGGGGATCGAGATCCATCGCGACCATGTGCACGTGCCGGACATGTCGCTGCTGCGCCACTTTGCCGAAACTGGCGAGATCTGCAGGATGAAGATGGAATGATCCTGCTGCATTTTCTGCCGTTTCATTCCCCATATCCCGGAAGACATCCCGTAAGGAGGCTGCATTGCTCTTGCCGGAGGGTGGTGTTCATGGTTGGAAGCGGGTAATGGCAACCCCGAACCGCACCCGCGCAGGAAGGCGCATGAGCATCTCCTTCGACAAGACTTTTTCCGTCGCTCCCATGGTGGACTGGACGGATCGGCACTGCCGCTATTTCCACCGGCTGCTGAGTCGCCGCGCGATTCTCTATACCGAGATGATCGCCGCCGCCGCCGTGTTGAAAGGCGATCGTGCGCGCCTGCTTGACTTCAATGCACAGGAGCACCCCGTGGTCGTGCAGCTTGGTGGCTCCGATCCGGGCGAGATGGCGGAAGCCGCCGCCATTTGTGCCGAATGGGGCTATGATGCCGTCAATATCAATGTCGGCTGCCCGTCGGACAAGGTGCGGCAGGGACGCTTCGGCGCGGTGCTGTTCAGGGAGCCGGAAACAGTGGCGGCCTGTGCGCGGGCGATGGCCGAAGCCGTGCAGGCAACAGGGCGCGATGTGCCGATCACGGTGAAATGCCGTGTCGGCGTGGACGATGCAGATTCCGACGAGCACTTGGCGCATTTCATCGACATCGTGGCGGAAGCGGGTGTGCGCACCTTCGTCATCCATGTGCGCAAGGCCATCCTCGGTGGCCTCAGTCCGAAGCAGAACCGCACCGTGCCGCCACTGGATTACCCCCGCGCACACCGGATGAAGCAGTGCTTTGACGAACTGGAGATCATCATCAATGGCGGATTGCAGAGCATGGCCGAATGCCGGGCGCAACTCGACCATGTGGACGGGGTGATGGTGGGGCGCGCCGCCTATCAGACGCCGTGGCTGCTGTCGCGCGTGGATGAGCAGTTGTTCGGTGATATCGCGCCGGTGCGCGACCCGGTGGAAGCGGTCGAACGCTTCATCCCCTATGTGCAGCGCCGACTGGCGGAGGGGGTGCCGCTGAACGCCATGACGAAGCACATCCTGGGGCTGTTTCATGGCCGCCCCGGCGCGCGGGCCTTCCGTCGCATCCTCAGCGAGGAGGCGCCAGGAAAGCCCGGCGACATTGGCGTGTTGCAGTGTGCACTGGAGCAGGTGCGCGCAGCGGCCCTGACCGGTGATGCGGAGGATTCCCTTCAGGTGGCGGAGCAGTAGGGTCTGGCCTCAATAAATGAGTGCTTCTCATGGGCATTTTGGCAAATAGCAGCGGCTTTTCGTTCGCAGGCAATAGTTGGAGCTATTGGCAAGAACGAAAAACCGCCTGATATGCAGCCAAAATGCCCATGTGGAGTGCTCAGGTATTGAGTCCAGACCCTAGATCGACGGGCAGGCAGTGGCATCAGGGAGCTGATGGCTTGCCGTTGTCCGCGGAGACTGATGCGGGGGCATTTGCCGCATCATCCGTGGCAGGGCAGGGGGGAGGAGCATAATCCTGCCGCCGCAGTGGGCAATATCTGCCATTGTCGCAATCCGGGCATTGCACGTGCGACAGGGCGAAGCAGATGGCCTGGGTCGGGCGGTCAAACAGCCGGATGGCATCGGCGTTGCCGGTATGCGCACTGAGCAGTCCGGCGCGTTGCAGTGCGGAACGCACGTGATGGTTGGCCCGCGCCAGCAACAGCTCGATGCCATGCGCCGCCAGCCGCCGCCGCAGGTCGGCCAGCACATCCACGCCGGAGGAATCGATCATGTTCACCGCGGAGAGGTCGAGAATGACGAACCGTGCCCGCGGATATTCCGCCAGCAGGTGCAGCAGGCGGTTCTCGAAATGCCCGGCGTTGGCGTAATAGAGCAGCAAGTAGTGACGCACCAGCAGCACTCGTTCGCAACGCCGCGCGGAAGGGTAGAGGTGGGCGTCGGCCAGCCGTCCGTCTTCCAATCGCGCCAGCAGCGCCACGCGCGGGCGCATGGTGCGGTAGATGAACAGCGCCATGGACAGCAATATGCCGCCGAAGATGCCGATTTCCAGTCGTGGCGCGCTGATCAGCGTCAGCACGAAGGTGGCCAGCGCGACGATGCCGTCGTGTTTCTCCACCTGCCAGGCGCGGCGGATGGGCGCGAGGTGAAACAACCCCGCCACCGCCATGATGATCACCGCCGCAAGCGCCGCCTGTGGCAGGTGATACAGCAACGGGGTGAGCAACAGCAGCACCAGCGCGATCACCACTGCGGAGGTGATGGCCGAGAACGGCGTGCGCCCGCCGTTGTCGAGGTTCACCGCCGAGCGCGAGAACGAGGCGGAGACCGGATAGCCACCGGAGAAGGCGGCTGCCAGATTGCCCGCCCCCTGGCCGAACAGCTCCTGATTGGCGCTGATGCGCTGGCGCGTCTTTGCCGCCAGCGCGCGGGCGATGGAAATGGCCTCCAGGTAGCCCAGCAGGGCGATGACGATGGCCGAGGGCAGCAGTTGCGCTGCCAGCGCGGCATCCAGCGGCGGCAGGGCAAGCGAGGGTAGGGCGGCGGGAATGGCGCCGATCACCTTGCCGCCTGCTGCTGCATAGCCCGTCAACCAGGCCAGCAGTGTTGCCGCCGCAACGGCGATCAGCACGCCCGGCCAGTGTGCGCGCCAGCGACGCACGGCGATGATCAATGCAAACGAGAAGATGGCCATGAACAGCGTTGGCCAATGTGGGCCGTGCGCGGCCAGGGTCTTGATCATATTCCAGACGGTCTGGAAATGCCACGCACCCTTTTCCGCCGAGATGCCGAACAGCTTGCCCATCTGCGCCGTGGCGATGATGATCACCCCGGCATTGGTGAAGCCGATGACCACCGGATGCGAGAGGAAGTCCACCAGCACACCAAGCCGCAGCAGGCCAAGGCCGATCTGGATGATGCCGACCATCGCCGCCAGCAGCATCGCCGCCTGCCACGCCAGTTCACCATTGCCGTTTACCAGCGGCGCCAGCGCCGCGAAGGTCATCAGCGAGATCAGCGACACCGGCCCGGTTACCATTTGCCGTGACGAGCCGAATAGCGCGGCGAACACCGGCGGCAGCAGCGCCGCATACAGCCCCGCCTGCGCGGGCAGCCCGGCCAGTTGCGCAAAGGCCATCGCCTGCGGAATCAGCAGCAGCGCCACGGAAATGCCCGCCATCACGTCCGCGCGCAATACCTGCGGGTCGCGCACTTCCGCCAGCCGCCGCATTCCCGGTGGCAGCCATGCCGGCCAGCCCGTGCTCGCGCGTTTGCCGCTGGAGTTGTTGGCAGCAGAAGACATATCCGGTTTCCGCCCCGCGTGTTTTTTGCCATAAGGCGGAAAAAGCATCCCTCCCGCAAGAGGACATTTTGACGGGTCGTGCCTTGGCTGAACATTCCCCCATCATCTGGCTGCTTACCGGCCATCGCGCCGGCGACAACGCGCAAGTGCGCGCCCTGGGGGGATTGCTCAATCGGCAATTGCGGCGGGAGGGCAGACCGGCGCCGCAAATGCTGGAAAAGCCCCTGCGCTGGAGCGCGGTGCGTTCGTTGCCCAACATCGCCCTGCCACCCACGCTGGCGGTGCTCGATGCCGCCAGCCGCGCAGCCATTTCCCCACCGTGGCCGGATCTGGTCATCGGTGTGGGTCGTCGTGCGGTGCCGGTGGCGCGCTGGATCCGGCAAGCCAACCCGAGAGTGCGCATCGTCTGGCTGGGCCGCCCGCGTGCGCCGTTGGGCTGGTTCGACCTGCTGCTGAGCACGCCGCAATACGGCCTGCCGGCGGATGCGCCCAACGTCGTTATGCTCGACCTGCCGCCTGCCGTTCCGCCGCAGGCCGACGAGAAGGTGCTGGAGCACTGGCGAGAGCAATTCGCCCACCTGCCGCGCCCGTGGATCGGTGTGCTGACGGGCGGGGCGCGCTGGCCGCTGCTGTTCGACGCCAGCGACGCCCATGCCCTGGGCCGGGCGGTGCAGGGGTTGATGCAAGAGACAGGTGGTTCGTGGATCGTCTCCACCTCGCCACGCACCGGGGTGCGGCAATCGCGTGCCTTGCGCGAGGTATTGCAGCCGCCCGGATGGTTTCACCACTTCCGCGCCGAAACCGCCGCCGATCCGCTGAAGAACCCGCACCGCGCCATTCTGACGCTGGCCGACTGTTTTGTCGTTACCGCCGATTCCGCCTCGCTGCTGGCGGAAGCAGCGCGCACCGGCAAGGCGATGCACATGTGGCCCCTGCGGCGCAGCCCTTTCGCGCCGCGCTGGCGGGCCGATCGTGGCATTGCCCGCTGGCTGGCCGTCAACGGCCTGTTGCAGCCACCGCGCGACATGCGGGCCTTTGCCGACAATCTCGCTGCCCATGGTCTGGCCAACTGGCTGCATGCAGGTGGGGGCGTGGCGGGACAGGGCAATCCCTGCAGGCCAGCAGCGCCTTCCGGCTTGCGGGAAAGAGCCCTGCAACAGGCCGTCGCGCGCATTGCGTCATGGCTGGCGGGTGATTAAAACGCTGTCATCATCATGGGAGAAGCAACTTCGGGAGATGTTATCATGGGCTTCAACTTCAAGGGGCAGGAAATCGAAACCGACGCGCGCGGCTATCTGGTCAATCACGCTGACTGGAGCGAGGAGCTGGCCGAGGCCATGGCCGAGGCGGAGGGCATCACGCTGACCGAAAAACACTGGGACGTGATCAACTACCTGCGCGACGAATACTTCAACAACGGCGGCAACCAGCCCAACACCCGCACCATCATCAAGGCGATGAGCGAGAAATGGGGCGAAAAGGTCAAGCAGAAAGATCTCTACGACCTGTTCCCGCTGGACCCCTCCAAGCAGGGCGGGCGTATTGCCGGCCTGCCGGAGAGCAAGCGCAAGGGCGGCTACTGAGCAACCCCGCACCAGCGGGCCGTAAAGCAGGAGCCAGAAACGGCATTCGGGGCGGTCCTTGCTGGCCGCCCTTTTTCGTTGCAGATTGAGGGAGACTGGACTCGGAGCTTGAGCACTTCCCATGAGCATTTTGGCTGCATGTCAGACGGTTTTTCATTCTTGCCAATAGTTCTATTATCGCCGCTGAACAAAAAGCCGCTGCCATTTTGCCAAAATGCCGGTGAAAAGCACTCATTCATTGAGGCATTGAGATCAGCCCCTGGCCCGGCAGCATGGAACAGATGCGAAGCCCGTGATGAATGAACACAGCACCTTGATGAGCATCGGCGCGCTGGCAAAGGCTGCGGGGGTCAGCGTGCAAACCGTGCGCTGGTACGAACAGCAGGGGCTGATTCCCGAACCATTGCGCAGCGAGGGCGGGCAGCGCCGCTATGGCCGTGATGTGCTCAAGCGCCTGCTGTTCATCCGCCACGCGCGCGACATGGGCCTGCCGCTGGCCGACATTCGCGCCCTGCTGGATCTGGCCGACAACCCCACTGCGCCATGTGCCGAAGCGGATGCCATCATCGAGCGCAATCTGGCACGAGTGCGCCGCCAGCTGGAATGGTTGCGCGCGCTGGAGCGCGAGTTCGAGCGCATGTTGCGTGAATGTCCGTCTGGCCAGGTGCGTAGCTGCCGCATTATCGAAATCTTGTCCGACCACCAGCTGTGCCTGGACGAACACACGGCCCCGCCGGACAAGTGAGGCGCAGATGCTGCGCAAATTCATGGTCGAGCGTGAACTATTCACAAGGTAATGCATGAACAGGAAAAATACGCAACTTGATGCAGCGGAAATTGCAAGGCTTTGCGTCGTAATGGCGCAAAGCCTTGCAATTTTCCTCAGGCAAAAATGCTGTTGTGCCGGCACAGCACCGCCCGCAAGGCTTTTCTTCACGACCGGCTTGCTTGCTACAAATCCGTGGACTTCACGCCACGGCGGGAGGGTAGTTCTCTTCCATTTGCAAGCGCAGCAGGTCCAGAGCGGTCAGCATTGACTGATAACGCACTTCATCGCGGCCTATGTCGCCAAACTGCTTCATCAAGGCAATGGTTTCACCGTCGCGCGCGGCACAGGCGAAGTGCACCAGGCCGACGGGCTTCTCCGGCGTGGCGCCGCCCGGCCCGGCGATGCCGGTGATGGATACCGCAATGTCCGCCGGGGAATGGCGCAATGCACCTTCGGCCATTTCACGCGCCGTCTGCTCGCTGACCGCGCCATGAGCCGCCAGTGTTTCCTCCGCCACGCCCAGCAGTTCATGCTTTGCGCGATTGGCATAGGTAATGAAGCCGCGCTCGAACACGGTGGAAGAGCCGGGCACGGACGTCAGCGCGGCGGCCAGCAGCCCGCCGGTGCAGCTTTCCGTGGTGGCAATCAGCAAGCCGCGCTCGCGGGCCTGGTCGAGCGTTTCCTTCACCGCCAGGATGGTGTCGCGGTCGAATGCAAACATCTCCGCCCCCTGATGCACGTGTTACCCCAGCCGCAATCCAGCATAGCTCCCCATTGCCATAACGCAAGCCCCGGACACCGCATCCTCAAGGGTGCAAGGGGCGAAACTCCCGCCACGCAATGATCCACCGTGCTGTGCGCACGGGAGGATCTGGGCGCACGACCCATGACCCCATGAAGAGACATGGTAGATGCGTCATTTGCTTGAAATCAGTGCTCTTTTGCCCGCCGAGAATACCCGCGAGCATTCCTGGGGGTGGAAGGGCGCTGATAGGCAGCGCAAATGGCTTGGGATGCCGTGCAGGTTCATGGGGTTCCGAGGCAGATCTCCGTGCCTGCGCGGCGCTCGATGGTTGCGTCAATGCGTGCCGTCAGCAAGCAGCACGCCCCACGAGACAATTTTCGGCAGGGCGTGCCTGTTCACTTGCTCATCACCAGCACTGTTGCCGTGGCCAGCGCCGCAATGCCTTCGCCACGGCCCGTGAACCCCAGTTTCTCCGTGGTGGTGGCTTTCACCGAAACCTGCGCCGGGTCGATGTCCAGGATCTCCGTCAAGTTGTGCCGCATGGCCTTCATGTGGGGGCGCAGCTTTGGTCGTTCGCAGATGATAGTGAGGTCGCAGTGGCTGATGATGCCCCCCGCTTCGGCCACGATATCGCGCGCGTGCCGCAGGAACAGCCGCGATGGCGCGCCGCGCCAGCGCTCTTCCGTTGGAGGGAAATGACTGCCGATATCGCCCGCCGCCATGCAGCCGAGCAGCGCATCGGTGAGTGCGTGCATGGCCACGTCGGCGTCGGAATGCCCGGCCAGGCCATGGCTGTGGGGAATGCGCACGCCGCAAAGGATGACATGATCACCAGCGGCAAAGGCGTGCACGTCGAAGCCGTTGCCGACGCGAAAACTGGGCAGGCAGGGGGGGAATTTGCCATTGCTGCTGTTCATTGATCCATCTCCCGCCAGTTGGCATCGAGTTGTCAGGTATCGGTATCAGCATCTCCGGCCAGCTTCGCCGCCATCTCCGCCGCCCACCGGAAGTCTTCCGCATGGGTTATCTTGCGCAGTTGCGCCGCACCCATGATGGCCTTCACCTTCATTCCCGCATGCTCGGCAACCTGTGCATCATCGCTGAATTCCACCTGTAACCCGGCAACGGCTTCGTGCGCGGACAGGATTTCGCGCATGCGGAAAGCCTGTGGCGTCTGCGCCGCACGCAGGCTGGCCCGTGGTGGTGTTTCCACGATAATGCCATGTTCGTCCACCCGCTTGATGGTGTCCACCACTTCCAGCGCGGGCAAGCCGCCATCGGCCTCGCCCAGCGTCGCCAGCAGCGCGTCGATGATCGCCGTCGGCAGGAAAGGGCGCGCGGCATCGTGAATCAGCACCGCTTCCGGCGCGCGCTCGCCCAGCGTGGCCAGCGCCCGCAGCCCGTTCAGCACGCTCTGCTGGCGCGTCGCCCCGCCGATGACCGGTGCGGGCAACTCCAGCCCTTGGGTGGCTTGCGCAAACAGTTCTTCCTGTCCGGAGCCGACAACCACCTGCACCATGTCCACGCGGGCATGGCGCATGAATGGTTCCAGCGCATGGCGCAGCAGCGGCTTGCCGGCCACCTCGACGTATTGCTTGGGCAGATGTGCCCCGGCCCTGGCGCCACTGCCCGCCGCCACCACCAGCGCTGCCGTGCGCAGTGTCTCTTGTGCCACCGTGTTGCGCATGTGCCCGTTTTGCCTTGTTCCTGTCGGCCCGCCAGGGTTTGCCGATCATGCCGCCATGTCCTTCCTGCCGTAGTTGCCGCGCCGAGGCAAGCGCCCGGCGAGAATGTCCTCCGTGAAAGAGGCTGCGGCATCGGATTGTAGGCGCAGCGCACCTACCAAGGCAATGCATTCTGGACAATTGCGATGAGCGGCTTGATGAAATGCTTTCCCTGCCCGCCATTGCCGGGCTGGAGCCGGGCTGTCCAGGGCAGTTGATTCAAGCGTCTGCCACTATCGATGTCCGGGGGCAAGATCGGCAATGGAGCGAAACGAAGCGAGACGGAGACATTACCACACGCATGCTGCGTTCACGCCAGACCCCATGCCGCCAATCGCCGCGCCACCGATATTGCCACATGCATGTTACGTGCGCTGATGCCAAATGCGATTGCCTTGACCCACCTGCGCCGGGGGCTTGCCGCGTGGCGCAAAATGTCGTTGGATAGGGCGCGCCGGGGGAGCGGGCGCAGACATGCCGCCCAACGGACAGGGCCATCGAAATGAACCGCGCAAATCGCCCGGCGTTGATCGTCATCACCACGTTGCTGCTGCTGGCGCTGGGGCTGGTGGGTTTCTTCGGCTGGCGGCATTTTGCCTCGCAGCCATCGGCGGGCAGGCTGGCGTTGTCGCTGCCGCCGGCATCCGCGCCGCTCCAATCCGGCAACGGCAGCGAACAGCCCGGCAAGACAGCCAGCCGAAGCGGCAGACTGCAGAATGCACCATCCACATCGGCAGCCACTGCAGCCGGACAGGATGCCGCGCAACCACGTGAAGGCGCTGGCGAGCCTGCCGGACAGTCCGCACAGCGGCCCGCACGGGTGAAGCCTGCTGGCGAGGCTGCATTGACAACGCCACCCATCCCCGCGCCGAGCTTCGACGTGGTGCGTGTAACACCGGAAGGGCTGGTGGTGATGGCCGGGCGTGCCGCGCCGGGCACGCGGGTGGATGTCCTCCTCGATGACAAGGTGGTTGCACGCCTGCGGGCCGATGATCGTGGCGAATGGGCCTTTGCCAGCGGCACGCCGCTGTTCACTGGCACGCACCAGTTGCGCCTGCGAGCATGGGGTGAGGACGGCAAGGCTGCCGTGCTGTCGCGTCAGAGCCTGGCGGTGAGCATGGCGCCGGCCCGTGCCGGAGGCGCGCCGCTGGTGGTGCTGGCTGCACCGGATGCGCCTTCCAGGGTGCTGCAGCAGCCGCGCACTGCCGCAATGGCAACCCCCATCACCGGAGGCGGGGATGCGGATGAAGGCCTCGAAGAACGAACAGCGGAAAAGGCTGTCGCAACGGCACATGACGAGCATCTGGCGGCACAACAGGCCGGGCAGCATGAACTGGCCCGCGCCCTGCGCCATGCCGCACAATCGGCTGCCGCGGATAGCGAGGGCGCCACACCGCCAGCCGCCTCAGGCAGGGAGCAGCAACCGCCACGGACAGAACTGGTCCTGCGCACCGTGGATTATGACAGCGATGGCGCCATTTTCTTCACCGGGCGCGCTGTTCCCGGCGCATTGCTGCGTCTGTATGTGAACAACCACCATCTGGCCGATGTGCGGGTCGACGCGGATGGCGGATGGGCATGGCATGGCAAGGCGGATATTGCCCCGGGGCGCCACACCCTGCGAATCGATCGCCTGGCGGCCTCGGGCAGGGTAGTGGAACGCATCGAGCTGCCATTCGTGCGGGCGTCGGTACGGGAAGTGGCGCAGGCCCGCGCAGCCGCGGCCCAAGCCTCGGCCACAGCGCAAGCCTCGGCCACAGCCCAAGCCCCTGCTGCGGCCACGGCGCCGGGCGCTGGCCAGACCGAAACGCCCACGGTCACCGCTTCATCCTCCGGCCAGCCCATTGGCAAGGAAGAACAGGCAAAAGCCTCGGCAACGGCAGATGCCGCCCGCGCCATTGCAAGCACGCAACAAGATGCCGTCAGCTCGCCAGCGCCCGCAATGGGGCAGGGGACAGCCGCCAATGGCGGGGGAATGGTCGGCTCAAACCGGCAGCATGGCGATGCCGCGCGCCAGGGGGTGATCATCGTTCAGCCGGGCAACAACCTGTGGAACATCGCCCGTGTCATCTATGGCAAGGGGGTGCGCTACACCACCATCTACGAGGCCAATCGCGATCGCATCCGCAACCCTGACCTCATCTATCCCGGCCAGGTGTTCACCGCGCCGGGGGTCCCCGGTGGCGAGCTGCGCGTGAACCCGCAACGCCGGCGGCCAGCCACGCCGGAGGAATTGCGCAATTCACCGCAATTGAAATGATTATCATGCGGATTTGGCGGCATTTCCCATTGATGCATCAGGTGCGGCATATTGACTCGGGAGTGGTGCCTTGCCTACTGTAACGTCAGCTTGATGTGGCTCGCTACAATTTTCTGGCGAGCCGTCTCGGTGCGGGGATGCAACGGAGGTTTGCGACCGGGGGGATCATGAACGGGAAAGGCAAGCGCAGAACCTGGCCGCTCGCCCTGCTGGGGCTGGGCGCATTGACCGTTGGCGCATGGGCAATCAGCGAGAAGCCGCTGGAAGAGCGGCTGCGGCAGGAAGTGTCGAAGGCCGTATCATCGGCTGGGGGCGAAGTACAGGTGGCCATTGCCCAGCGGGACGTGGTGCTGAAGGGGGAGGCGCCATCGGAGGATGTGCTGCGCCAGATAAAACGCCAGGCGCTGGCCGTGTATGGTGTGCGGCGGGTGGATGCGACGGGTGTGGCGCTGAAGCCGCAACCCAAGGCAGAAGCCAGGGCCAGGGCGAAAGCTGAAGCAGGGCCGGAGCCGAAACCGGATGCCGTATCCGTGGCCGGTGGCGGGGCAAAGCCTGCGCCTGAAAGCGAATCGAAGCCGCAACCGGCTCCGGAGCCTGCGGCAAGGCCTGCGCCCGCGCCACCTCCGGCGCCATCCGTGAACAGGCTGCTGGCCAACAAGGCCACGCCGGAAATTACCGGTCGCATCGCCGCGCCGGACAAGGTCAGGGCGCTGAAGGTGGAGCTGGCCGGAAGAACCTATGAAGAGGGCGACGGCCATTTGCTGCGCAAGGGGGAGGTCTGGGTGCTCGTGCCAGCCGAACCGTTGCCGGAAGGCACGCACGACGTGAAAGTCATTGCCCTTGGCGAGGGTGGAGCCAGCAGCACCGATGACACGAGTGGTGAAGTCGTCATCGACCTGACGCCGCCCGCCGCCGCGCAGCCGGAACCGCCGATCATTGCTGGGGGACAGGTGGTGCTGCGTGGCTCCTGGGCGGAAGGTGATGCAAGGCTGCTGCGCGTGATCGTCGGCGATGACAAGTTTGACATCGACGCCCCGGGCAGCCTGCTGATGCGCGACGGCGACGGGCGCTTCAAGATCATTCTGCCATCGTCCAGGCTGCCGGAGTTGCGCAAGGCGCTGTTTCTGTCGGTGGACAAGGTCGGCAATGTTTCGGAGGGCAGGCTGCCCGAACAGCCCGGCAATGCCTGCCAGCAACAGCTCAACGATGTGCTCATCCAGGACATGATCCATTTCCGCACTGGCAGTGCGGAAATCAGCGAAGACAGCCTGCTGTTGCTGGACAAGCTGGCGGCGGTGCTGAAAGGCTGTCCCAACATGGAGGTTCTCATCGTCGGCCACACGGACAATGTCGGTGACTTGGCCAGCAATCAGCAGTTGTCCGAGGCCAGGGCCAATGCCGTGCGGCAAGCACTGGTGGAGCGCGGCCTTCGGGCCGATCACGTCATTGCCCGCGGCGAGGGCGAAACCCAGCCACTGGTAGCGAACGATTCGGGTCGCAACCGGCAGATCAACCGGCGCATCGAGATCACCGTGCGCCCACGCCAGCAATGAGGGGAGGCAACATGGCCGATTTCTGGAACTTCAAGGACTTTCTGGCCGTCGCCGGGCATTACTGGGTGTGGATGCTGCTGGCTGGCTTGTGGGGACTGTTGCTGGGCTGGTATACCTGCTCGGGCCGCGGTTACACGCCACCGCAATACCGGCACGATCACGACTGAGGGCGGCAATGCACGGGAACCGAATCGGGGGGAATTCCAACATGCATCATTTGCTGGAAATCTTTGTGCTGTTGTTGCTGGCCCTCGTCATCGGCTGGCTGATCGGGTGGTTTTTGCGTTGTGTGCTGTTCCGCCGCGAGCAGCGTGCACCGGAACTGCCCAAGGCAAGCGCGCCGCAGTTCAAGCCGGCGCACAAGCCTGTGCAGAAGGCAGCGCCCGCCACCGCGGTGGCCACGTTGATGTCCGCGGCAAATGCGGAAAAGGCAACCAACGGGACTGGTGCGGCGAAGGCAGCCTCGCAGGCCAAGGCCGCAACAGGGGGCAGCACTGCGGATGCAGGCACTGCTGATTCGGGCAAGGGGACGACAGCAGCAGGCGCAGCCAGGACAGCAGCAGCGGCGGGCACCGCCCAGGCGGCGGCAGACACAGCCAGGGCGGACAGCGAAGCGATGCCGGTCCACGGCCTGAGCGCACCGGTGGGCGGCAAGGCCGATGATCTGCAGATGATTTCCGGCATAGGGCCGAAGCTGGAAAAGATGCTGCACGATCAGGGCATCTTCCATTTTGCGCAGATTGCCGCCTGGAAGAAGAAGGATATCGAGGAGATCGACGCCCGGCTGAAGTTCAAGGGCCGCATCGAGCGCGAGGAATGGGTGCGCCAGGCAAAGCTGCTGGCGGCGGGCAAGCTGGAGCAGTTCGAGCGCGAATACGGCACCGGCGGCAAGAAGGGAGCCGATGGCAAGACGCGTAGCGGCAGCCGCACGCGGCGTGGCGCTGCTTCGGTTGCACTGGCGGATACTTCTGGCGCCGCAAAAAGCAAGAGCGCCGCAAGGAAATCCACCAGCACGAGTGGCAGCAAGACTGCCACTAACAAGAGCGCTGCCGGGCAGGCGATGCCGACTCACGGGCTGAGCGCGCCGGTGGGCGGCAAGGCTGATGATCTGCAGATGATATCCGGCATAGGGCCAAAGCTGGAAAAGATGCTGCATGACAGGGGCATCTTTCATTTTGCGCAGATTGCCGCCTGGAAAAAGAAGGACATCGAGGAGATCGACGCCCGGCTGAAGTTCAAGGGGCGCATCGAGCGCGAGGAATGGGTGCGCCAGGCAAAGCTGCTGGCGGCGGGCAAGCTGGAACAGTTCGAGCGCGAATACGGCACCGGCGGAAAGAAGGATGCCAGCGGTCAGCGCCGTTCTGGCAGCCGCACCCGCAAGGGCGGCAGAAATTAGTCCTTGTCCAAGCAGAAAAGATGAGGGCAACTAGGTGTTCGTTACCCTGCTGCTGACAGGAGCATGGAGTCGACCGTGAACAATCAGCCATGAGGTTTGGCTGATGCTGGTGGGAGCAGCAGGAAGGCTGCCTGAAGCCATCTCTGGATGAGGCGCAAAAGAAGCTGGGCGAGGTAGCGCCGCAGCAGCCGGAAGTTGTATCCCACAGCAGCCAGGATGGCGTTGATGGCATCTCCAAGGCGGTGTGCCAGGTAATTGCGGCTCATGCGATGCTCTGCCTTCAGATGCCCGATGACCGGCTCCACCGCTGCCCTTCGCTTCATCAATCTGCTTCCTTGCAAGCTTCACCAGACGCTCGCGCGCCTTGTGCATCAGCTTCGCGTCCGTGGGATGGGCAACGTTCTTCTCCTGCACCGTGGTGTCCACCACCACCTGCGTGAAGTCATTCGGACGCGCCGCCCCAAGCCGAACCGCGCAGGCCAGGCTCTCCTGC
>JAJRRZ010000149.1 GCA_024279045.1 Alphaproteobacteria bacterium | reverse complement strand
AGATCCATCACGCCGGTGATCTCCGCTTCCGCCTCGGCCCCGCAGGCCTCGCAGCTCACCTTGATGGTGCGCGTGTTCATGGTTTCACATCCCGTTCGCGAGCAATTCTGCAATTCACGCACCAGTGTAGCATGCCCCTTTCCCGGCACAGCGTGCCTTTCCGCCATGCGCCACCCGCCATCAGGCAGTGAGCTATCACCAGCTCAGAAGTCGATGCCGTAACTTTTCGCCAGCGCCGCCGCCAGAGCGCCTGCGAAAATGGCCATGCCGATGTTGCGGTTGTCGCGAAAGCGTTGCAGGCAGTTGGTGGCATCGTCGATGTCCAGCGTGATGACCTGCCATGCTGCGCGCCCGGCAGCCACCGCCAGCCCCACCAGAAACAATGGAAAGGCTCCGGCCAGCCAACCTGCCAGGCCGATGCTCAGAAAGGCCAGCGCGTAGAACAGCGCCAGCGCCGCCTTCGTGTGCTCGCCCAGCTTCAGTGCCGTGGACTTCACCCCGGCCAGCAGGTCGTCGGCGCGATCCTGATGGGCGTAGATGGTATCATAGGCCAGCGTCCAGAACACACCGCCGACATACAGCAGCACGGCGGGCCACTCCAGTTGTCCGCGCACCGCTACCCAGCCCACCAGGGCGCCGAAGTTGAAGGCCAGGCCGAGGAACAGCTGCGGCCAGTAGGTGAAGCGTTTCATGAACGGATAGATGGCCACCAGGACCAGCGAGGAGATGGCCACCACCTGTGCCGGGCGGTTCAGCTGCAACAGCACCAGCAGCCCCGCCAGCAACAGCGTGGCCAGGAACAGCACCGCCTGCTTCAGCGACACCTGCCCCGACGGCAGCGGGCGGTTGCGCGTGCGCTCCACCTTCGCATCGATGTCGCGATCGACGATATCGTTGTAGACGCAGCCCGCTCCGCGCATCACCACCGAGCCGATCAGGAACAGGACGATGAGCCACAGGCTCGGCCAGCCGCCACCTTCGGCCACCTGTGCCAGGGCGATGCTCCACAGCGCCGGAATCAGCAGCAACTGCCAGCCCACCGGGCGCTCCAGCCGCATCAGCCGCGCATAGGGCAGCCACGCCACCGGCAACAACCGCTCCGCCCAGTGGTGCGGCACGGCGTCGGCCACGCGCTTGTGGCGGATGTCGTCGAGGTGATTGCCCTGCGAAGTGGTGCTCATCGCTTCAGCATGTCTGGTGCATGAAAAACCGCAATGAAGGTCGGCGTGGAAAGCCGCCTTCTGCCGCGCTATAGCATGGCGCATCGGCAAAGTCTTGCATTCATGTCTCGCCAGGAGCCCCTGCATGCCCGCGCTGCACCGCATTCCCCGCCTGCATCATCCCGGCCCGCTGCGCCACGATGCCAGCGTGGCGCTGGGTGCGGCGCAGGCGCATTATCTGAAGAACGTGCTGCGCTTGAGCGAGGGCGATGCCGTGCGCCTGTTCAACGGCGATGATGGCGAATGGCTGTGCAGGATTGTGGCGCTGAAAAAGAAGGAAGGCGCTGCACGCTGTGAAGAGAAGCTGGCCGAGCCGGCCCCGCCGCCGGATATCGACTACATCTTCGCGCCACCGAAGGCCGCGCGGCTGGACTACATCGCCCAGAAGGCCACGGAGATGGGCGCGCGGCGCATCCGCCCGGTGATTACCCAACACACCGTGGTGCGCAAGGTGAAGCGCGAGCGGCTGCTGGCCAATGCCATCGAGGCGGCGGAGCAGTGCAACCTGGTGTTCGTGCCGGAAGTGCTGCAGGCCGAGCCGCTGGAAAAACTGCTCGATGGCTGGGATGCTTCGCGGCGCATTATCTATGCCGATGAGGCCGCGCCCATCGCCGACCCCATCCGTGCGCTGCAACAGCTGGCCCAAGGCCCACTGGCCCAACCGGAGACGTTGCCTCAGCCGGGCCCGCTGGCCCTGCTCGTTGGCCCGGAGGGCGGCTTCAGCGAAGCCGAGCGGCGCATGTTGCGCGGACTGGATTTCGTGCACCCCATCCGCATCGGCCCGCGCATCATGCGTGCCGACACCGCCGGTATGGCGGCGCTGGCGCTGATCCAGGCCACACTTGGCGACTGGCGAGGGTGATTTTTCCGTTGCAAGCCGGGCAGGCCCGCGTAAAATATTCAGGCGAAGACCATCCCATCATGTCGTTGTGGCTTGCATGCAAGAGAGGCGGCCACGGACAATCATCCCGCAACATTCCCACCGTAAACAGCAAGAGGGCCGCAGCCATGCCTGTGCCCGTTCCGTCCCATGTTCCCTCCCACGTGCTGCACCGCAACCTGCGCATCAACCTGCCGCGCGCGGTGAAGGCGCAAGGTGTCTACATTCACGACTCCACCGGCAAGGCCTACCTGGATGCCTCCGGCGGGGCCGCCGTCTCCTGCCTGGGGCACGGCCACCCGAAGGTCATCGAGGCCATCCGCCACCAGCTTGAAAGAATGCCCTTTGCGCATACCGCCTTTTTCACCAATGATGCGGCGGAGGAGCTGGCCAACCTGTTGTCGGAAAAGGCACCGGGCGGTGAGTGGCGCACCTATTTCCTCTCTGGCGGTTCGGAGGCCAACGAGGCGGCCATGAAGCTGGCCCGCCAGATCCAGATCGAGCGCGGCGAGGACACGCGCGATCACATCATCTCGCGCCGCCAGAGCTATCACGGTTCCACCATCGGCTGCATGTCCATCTCCGGGCGCACGCCGATTTTGCGCGGTCAGCACCCCTCGCCCAACCCCTTCGCGCCTATGTTCATGCCCACCGTGCGCAAGATCGTGCCGTGCTACGAATACCGCTGGCGGCGCAAGGGCGAGAGCGTGCAGGCCTATACGGCCCGCGTGGCCGGCGCGCTGGAAGAGGCCATTCTCGACATCGGCCCGGAGCGCGTTGCCGCCTTCATCGCAGAGACGGTGGTTGGCGCAACGCTGGGCGCGGCGCCGCCCACGCCGGACTATTTCAGGGCCATTCGCGAGATTTGCGACAAGTATGGCGTGCTGCTGATCATCGACGAGGTGATGTGCGGCATGGGCCGCTGCGGCACGCTATTCGCCTTCGAGCAGGACGGCATCGTGCCCGACATCATTACCTTGGCCAAGGGCCTGGGCGGTGGCTATCAGCCCATCGGCGCGATGATGGTACGCGAGGAAGTCATCGCGGAAGTGGAGAAAGGCTCCGGCGCCTTTGCCCATGGCCACACCTATGTCGGCCATGCCACCGCCTGCGCCGCCGGGGCGGCGGTGCTGAAGGTGTTCGACGAGGAAGATCTGGTTGCCCGCTCCGCCGCGCTGGGCGAAAAGCTGCTGGCAAGGCTCCAGCAGCGTTTCGGCGATCATCCACACATCGGCGACATCCGGGGCCGCGCGATGTTTCGCGGGCTGGAGCTGGTGCGCGACCGCGCAACGAAACAGCCCTTCCCCGCCTCATGGCAACTGGCCGCGCGCATCAAGGGCAAGGCCATGCAGCACGGCCTGATCTGTTATCCCATGGGCGGCACGGCGGACAGGTTCAGCGGCGATCACGTGCTGCTGGCCCCACCGTTCATCATGCAAGAGCATCATCTGGATGAACTGGTGGACAAGCTGGGCCGTGCCATCGACGACGCCATTGCCGAGGCACGCGCCGAGGCCCGCGGGGAGCGTTGATGTAGTCTGTGGATGGCAGCCTGGGTTGAGCGCCTTTCAGCGATGGTGTCTTGCAATTACTCGCCGGCAGCTTCGCGCACGATATTCTCCAGCAGGGCGTTGATGGCCTGCATGGCCTTGCGCGAGGCGTCGCTGGTGGCTTGTCCCACCGGCAAGGGGCGATAGCCGATGACGGCCTTGTCCGCGGCGTCGAGAGTCTGGAACACGAACACCCCATAAGGGCAGAAGGCAATGTTGCGCGTATCCGCCTTCATCGCCTCGTGGGACAGCCTGGCGGAGCAGAATTGCAGCACCTGGCCTCCCTTGTAGATGGGCTGAAAGCCGAGATCCTTGCCGGTGCGCGCCAGCATGCCGGCGATATCGGCGCGATAGGTGATTTTCAGTCCTTGGCCGATAATGGCGTCTTCCACATCCTGCAGCACATCCTCGAATGCCCCTTCCACCGTGCGCATGACAATGGCCGGAGATGATGCATCCGCTCCCGCGCTCGAGGCGGCCTTGACACCGTGTTGCGCGGCGACCGCGCTGGCCACCAGCAAGGGCATGCCGATGGCCCACAGCACGGCTGCCAGCATGCGTGCCGCCAGCATTCGCATGGTGTGGCATGATTGACGTGGCATGGCGCTGACAAGACGCATCGGGATCCTCCCTTTCCTTTTCGGAATGCATGAAGCTTCGGAATTCGTGAAACTGCCGCCTGCGGCGTGGTGGCCGGTTGTCATTCTGCCACGGACGCAGGCGTGCCGCCAGTCTCGACGATTACGTGCCCGTTTTCCAACTGCAACACCTGGTCGGCCACATCGCGCCAGGCATCGTTGTGGGTAATGGCGATGATCGTCAGCCCCTCGCGCCGCGCCAGGTCGGAAATGCCTTTCACCAGCTGCCGCTCGGTGTCGGGATCCAGTGCCGAGGTTACCTCGTCGAGAATCAGCAGTTTCGGCTGGCGCACCAGTGCACGGGCCAACGAGAGCCGCTGGCGCTGCCCACCGGAGAGCTTACCGCCACGTTCGCCGAGGTCGGTATCCAGCCCTTCGGGCAGGTCGTGCACGAAATCCGCTGCGCCAGCCAGCTGCAGGGCCTGCCAGATTTCCTCGTCGGTGCGTTGCTCGCCCAGGGTGATATTGTCGCGCACGGTGCCGGAGAACAGCACCAGCTCTTGCGGCACATAGCCGATCATGTGCCGCCATGCCTTCAGGTCGATATCCGTCAGCGGCACATCATCAACGAGAATGCGCCCGCCATCCGGCTCCTGCAGCCCGGTAATCAGGTCCACGATGGTCGTCTTGCCAGCGCCAGAAGGCCCCACCAGCACCGAAATATTCCGCGCCGGCAGGGTGAAGGAGACATCGCGCAGCACCTGCCTGCCGGGGTGGGAAAAGAAAACATGGTCGAAGACGATGCCCGCATCCAATGCCGGCTTGCGCCCCTCGGGCAACCGCTCACGCGCTTCCCGCGCGGATTCGATGAGATCTTCCACCTTGTCCAGATATGGAAAAAACTCATTCGTCGTTTGCATGTACTTCTGGAAGCGAGAGAGATTTTTGACAATGCTGACCATCAGGCCGGCGATAATCCCTACCTCCGCCACTGAAACATGTAGCCACTTCAGTGCCACATACAGGATGACAAACAAAAAGATGACGGCCATGATGTTCTGTAGCGCCGTCAACCCGTGCTCGACCAATAGCAGACGACGGCGAAAGCGCCGCAGACGCTTGATGAAATGTTGCAGCAAGGGAGCAATGGCACGCTCCAGCCCCATGGAACGGATTGCTTTTATGGAGGTGAAAACATCGGCGAAATGAGCGCCGAGGTGCTCCGTGGAGCCTGCATATTTGCTGCTGTATTTCCTGGTCAGGCGCACCAGCAGCACCAATGGCCCGTAGCCCACCAGGGCAGCCAGCATTACTGTCAGCGCCAGCCAAGGCGATATGACGACGATAAGGGCCATATATGTCAGTGTGCGCAACAACAGCACCAGCGACTTGACGGCCCATTCCAGCCCTGCTGCGGCAAAGGTGGTAAATTGCGCCATGGTAAGCGCCATGCCGGCCACGCGATTTTCCTGAAACCATGGCCAACGCGCCCTGCTGATGGATGACAGCAATTGCAGGCGCAAGCCATTGGCTATGTCGGTAATGACGTAACCTGCCCACAATTGTATGAAGAAGCCAATGACTTCCCGCAAAATGAACAATATCGTCGCCATTGTCGCGAGCAGCCAGGTTTCCTGTGGCAAACCCAGCCATTGAATGATTTCCAATATCTGCAGCGCCAGCGGCGGCATGGCGTCCTGCTGGCCAAGCGCCAGCACGATAAGGGGCACCAGCATGGCGATGCCAAGCCCCTCCAGTATGGCATTGACAAACAGGGCGGCCAGCATGAGAGCGGCCCGCCAGCCACCCAACCGCCGCCATGCCCGGACGATCTGGCTGGATTCGGCAGGTACATTGAAGGAAATCTGCTTCATCTGATGTCCCGCCTCCAGGCAGTCAAAACGCTTCCTGACAGAAGTGCGCCTTTGCTGCCTGCCATCATTGCGGACTTCCTGTCCATTAAAGAAATGCTTCACAGCTGTCTACCAGCAGCGCAATTTGCGCAAATATGCATGGAGACGGGTTGACAAATGTCATTTTCACGCAATGCTGTCCGTGATTGAAGGACACGTTCGCTCGAACCGTTCCTGATGCATTTCGAGGAGAACAAGGTGCCATGAAACCCTGCCTCTTTATCCAGACAAATCACAAGCAGATTGTCGGCGCCATCGTGGCGGAATATGCCGCCCGGCGCTTTTCGCGGCACAATGACAAATATGATGTCAAGATAATGCATCAAGAAGAATATCCCTGGCTGCAGGAAAAAGATGGCCAGAAATACCTGCGCGAGGGCGATTGGCGCGTGTGGAGAAATGATGATCTGCAATCCTTCACGCCAACCCGTTTTCTGCCACCGGCCCTGATGAATTATCAAGGGCGCTCCATCGTCATCGATCCGGATATTTTTTTCGTTGCCGACATCTGGGAGCTGTTCTCCAGGGATATGCAGGGCAAGGCCATTCTGGCGCGCAAACGTGCCGGCTGGAAAGGCAGGAAAGGCATGTGGGCATCGTCGGTAATGCTGCTGGATAATGCCCGCCTGCAGCATTGGGATGCGCCCCGCATGTTTGGCGAATTGTTCGAAGGCAGGCGGGATTATGCGCAATGGATAACTCTCATGGACGAGGATCAGTCCCTCATTGGCAGGCTCGAAGACGAATGGAATGATTTTGATACACTAACCAATGCAACAAAAGCATTGCATACCACGCGGCGGCGCACGCAACCCTGGAAAACCGGACTGCCGGTGGATTTCATTCCGAATGACAGGCTGCTGGGGCTGAAGATTGCCAAGCCGTTGATGCGGCTGCGCCGCAAGATTTTTGGCGATTATGCCTTTCTGGGGCATTACAAGCAGCACCCTGACATCAATCAGCAGAATCTGTTTTTCGCCTTGTTGAAGGGCGCCATGGATGAAGGCATGGTAACGGAAAAAATGCTGCATGAGCAAATGCAAGCCAACCATGTGCGTCATGACGCCTTCGAGGTGCTGAAGCGCACTCCACCTCTGGATGAAGTGATGGATGCCATCCGCTCCAGCCATCCCGTCCGTGATGCCGCATGAGCACATCTGGACACCTCCGGAAACTGGGCATTTCAGTCGGAATATGATTCACTCCGGTGAGAAAGAAGCCTGAATCGCTGGAGGGATGTCAGAATGAAGGGACAGAAGGGGTTCTGGGATTTTGAGCAGCGTCTGGAGGAGCTT
>JAJRRZ010000148.1 GCA_024279045.1 Alphaproteobacteria bacterium | reverse complement strand
GTTTGAGGAAAAATGAAACAAAATCCCCGCTTTCCAGGCTTGAAAAGCAGCCGCCTCCAGGACTGAAGGCCACACAAGCCGCCAATCAAGCTCCCTCTGCCAGCCAGCACGGCCAAATCATGGTGTTTTCGGAAGTGTCCAGATGTGTGATGCCCCAAAACGTAGCGCCTGATTTTCGTCGACATGGCTACAGCACGGTGAGGACGGCGCTCGTCCTCTCATCGCGACACCAGTGGGCACCACCTCATTGTTCGCTTGCTATCTGCAGATAAATAAATGAAAATGAAATGGCGTGCCGGGGAGGATTCGAGCTCCCGCCCTACAGATTCGTGGTTTGGCTAGGTGAGGCCCCCATTTTTCTGGCGCTGAATATTTATTAAATCATATATTTATTAAATATACTGTTTTTGTTATTATGCAAAAATTTGCATAAGTGGCATATGAATGTCAGATAAGATAAAGAATCATAAATTTTCATAGAATCTTCGCCATTTACACTGCATATCATTGCCCTTTTTCCCTTGGAAAGGCCGACAGAAATTATTGACAGACACAAGAATTCTTGTTTTTGTGCGTTTGATATATCTGTCATGCATGATTCCCGAGCCTATGCCGCCGCCGGACATTCGCCCTTTTCCTCCCACAGGCACAGATCACAGATAATGCATTCGCCGCATTTCGGCTTGCGCGCGGTGCACACGTAGCGCCCGTGCAGGATCAGCCAGTGATGCGCATGGCGGCGGTAATGCGCAGGCACAACCCTTTCCAGCGCCAGCTCCACTTCCAGTGGCGTCTTGCCCGGGGCCAGGCCGGTGCGGTTGGCAACGCGGAAAATGTGCGTGTCCACGGCGATGGTTTCTTCACCGAAGGCAATGTTGAGCACCACGTTGGCTGTCTTGCGGCCAACGCCGGGCAGCGCCTCCAGCGCCTTGCGATCACGAGGCACCTCGCCACCGTGGCGCTCCAGCAACAGTTGCGACAGCTTGATGATGTTCCTGGCCTTGGTGGGATAAAGCCCGATGCTGCGGATGCGCTCACGCAGGCGCTCCTCGCCCAGCGCCAGCATCTCTTGCGGCGTGCTTGCTTCCTTGAACAATTCGCGGGTAACCTTGTTCACGCCCTTGTCCGTGCTCTGTGCGGACAACACCACCGCCACCAGCAGGGTGTAGGGATTTGTCCAGTAAAGCTCGCCCTTTGGCTCCGGATTGGCCGCCGCCAGCCGGGCGAACAGTTCCTCCACCTGTTGCGGCGACAGGCGCGAGG
This sequence comes from Alphaproteobacteria bacterium, assembly GCA_024279045.1. Classification (GTDB taxonomy): domain Bacteria; phylum Pseudomonadota; class Alphaproteobacteria; order Rhizobiales; family Aestuariivirgaceae; genus Thermopetrobacter. The sequence continues at coordinate 3,154 of JAJRRZ010000148.1, read as the reverse complement.
ACCATTTCTTGCGCGATGGCTTGCGGTTCCTGCTTGTGGCTGTTCTGCCCATGCTGTTTCCCTTTATGACCATCAGCCGGGTTTCGCGCCGCATGACTCAAGGCATGGCTGCCACGCGGTGCTGCGCGGCGCCGGGCATGTCCGGCACCACCGCCTGTTGCCGTTGTGTGTCCGCAGCAGCATTATCTGCCTGATGCGCCCGCTTCTCCGGCAGGCGCAGCCGCCGCGGCGCGGCCAGCATCCTGCCCCGCGCCAATGCGCCGAACCGTTGCGCCAGGGCCAGTTGCGCTTTTGTCTCTACGCCATTTGCCACTATCCGCCAGCCTCGCCCTTGCAGGGCGTGCACACGTTCCGTGAAATCGCCCAGCCCGGCCAACTGCTCCAGCACTGTTGCAGGCACATCCACATGGCCGACATGCAGGGAAAGCGGCAATGGCGCCTGTGCGTCGGGCAGGCGGTTGCAGTCCAGCACCCATCCCGCGACATGGCCGGACAGCATCATCAGTTGTTCGCGCGCCTCGCGGCTGATCATGCCCAGGTCCTCCTGCGCAACGGCCAACAGCAAGCCGTCGCGGGCCACAGCGCCCGCCGTCAGCAACATCTCCTGCAATACTGCGGAGGTTTGTCCGCGTCCCAGTGTGGCGGCGTCCAGCGGGCAGATGACCATCAGCGAGCCTTGTGCGGCACGCAATTCGCGCAGAAAGGCCAGGCTGTCGCGCAGCATCTGCGCCTGCAACCCGCCGGCAAGGCCCAGCAGCCGCGCGCGGATCTGTGCATGGCGCGCCGGATAGATGCGCCCCTCCTCCGCCGGCAGCGTCGGCATGGCGCGATAGAAGACCACCTCGTCCCCCTTGGCCGGATCATGCACCGCTTCCATGTAAAGGACATAGCCTGCCGGAGCCTCGAGACCGGAAGGGGCTGTTGCCTGCCACTGCGGAGATGGCGGAGTGCCGGCGTCTGCATGTGGTGCGGCGCAAGAGGCTGTCGAAGAAGAGGTTGCAGAGGAAGAAGCCGCAGAGGAAGAAGCTGCGGCAGAAGAAGCTGCTTCGGTGGATGGCGCGCCATGCGCCGGGGCCGGAACGGCTCGCGGTTGTTCATCAGGCCGGCTGGTGGAGCATGCGTCCTGCCCGGATGCCTCCTTGCTGGCAGAAAGCTGGCGCAGCTGTTCGCGAAGACGGCTAATCTCTGCCCACAAGTTTTCGATATCATCCACTTGAGCGTGGGATGGCTGTTGCAGTGCGCCCGCCAGATATATGATTACCGCCGCGGACAGAAACAGCAGCCCCACCAACAGGGCCGGCAACAGCGGCAACCCGTTGCCCCATGCCCACAGCAGCAGCACTGGCGCAGCCACGGCCAGTATCAACGGCACGACATGGAACAGCACAAGTCGCAGCAGATGCATGAAAAGGCCTTGAAAAGTTGTCGTGATTCGATGACAGTCATACGCTGTGCAGTGTAAATGCTCAATATCGGCTTGGCCAGCCCGTTCATGGCCGGCAGCGGTGGAAAAAACGGCCTATGAGCCACGAGATTACCGAACACGCCCCGGCCAAGCTGAATCTGGCGCTGCATGTGCTGCGCCGCCGCGCCGATGGCTATCACGAACTGGACAGTATCGTTGCCTTTGCCTCCGATGTGGCGGACGAGCTGCGGCTGGAAACGGCGGCGGCATTCTCGCTGGCTGTGGAAGGGCCGCTGGCCGCCGCTGTGCCGAAGGATGATTCCAACCTTGCCCTGCGCGCCGCGCGGGCCATGGCGCAACGCTGGCCACGGCATTTCGGGCCGGTACACATCCGCCTGCGCAAGCACCTGCCGGCGGCGGCGGGTATTGGCGGCGGCTCGGCGGATGCGGGGGCGGTGCTGCGCGCCATGTGCCGGTTGTTCGGCTTTGTGCCGCCACGCGAGGAGCTGCACGCACTGGCGCTGGAGCTGGGCGCGGATGTGCCTGCCTGTCTGCATGGCCGCACCGCACGCATGAGCGGCATTGGCGAGCGCATCACCACATTGCCGGATTTGCCGGAAACCTTCTGCCTGCTGGCCAATCCCGGCGTGGCGCTGCCTACCGCGCAAGTGTTCGGCGCGCTGCATGAACAGGGCGGCATCAGTGGCGCATCATTGCCCGATGCCGCTCTTGCAGCACAGCCACATGCCGCCGCACTGGCCGAAGCATTGCGCAATACGGCCAATGATCTGCAGGTTCCGGCCTGTGCCCTGACACCGGCGGTGGAGCAGTGCCTGGCGACGTTGCGCGGTTTGCCTGGCGCGCTGCTGGCGCGCATGTCTGGCTCCGGAGCCACGTGTTTCGCGCTGTTTGCCGATGCGCTACTGGCACGCACTGCCCTGAGCACGCTGCGCGAGGCTTATCCGCGCTGGTGGCTGGCCGTTTCTCCACTCATTTGAATGGCCTGAATGGCGGCTGATGCTTCGCTGCGAAGCTCTCCGCACAGGTTGCGGATTATTGCAGAAATTTGCTGTTTGTATGCCTGAAAAGTGGTTGGGACATGCACGTAATGGTTATGCATCTCCCCATTCTTTCCAGAAAATGTGATGTTGGCACAAATTCCAGATTGAAATTGTTCATGTGAATTGCTTCTTTCCCCTTTGTGGTGATATGCTGGACTTGACTTGTGATGCAATTGAACAATAATGAATTTTGTATTTTTTTCATGAGTCGTTCCTCCTATGGAGAAAAATAAAGTGCACGCGCCGTGTCTGAATGGAAAAAGGTGTATAAACAACCGAACAGTCCCACCAAAAAAGTGAAAAAGGAGATCCGCACATGAGTGAACAACAGGCCCTCGCCGCACAGGCCGATGACATGGCGGCGGAGCTGGTGGAGCTGGCCGCAGAGATCGTTGCCGCTTACGTGGGCAACAATGCTGTTCCGTCCAATGAACTGCCCGTGCTCATCAAGGACGTTTATGGCGCATTGTCGGAGGCCGTAACGGCAGATACGGCTGCTCCGCAGGAGCCGGAAGAACCGCAGAAACCTGCTGTTTCCGTGCGCCGTTCGGTTACTGACGACTATATCGTCTGCCTTGAGTGCGGCGGCAAGTTCAAGTCGCTGCGCCGGCATCTGAACAGCCGCCACGAGCTCTCGCCGGAGGAATACCGCATGAAATGGAACCTGCCGGTGGATTATCCCATGGTT
>JAJRRZ010000147.1 GCA_024279045.1 Alphaproteobacteria bacterium | reverse complement strand
GTGAAATACGCTATTGTCGTGGCGCATGGCATTGATCTCCGCTGTGTGTCCCAAACTGCCGGAAACGTTTGAAACACAGTAGAATCAATGCCATGCACATTGTCCAGAAAATTAAACCGGACAGCAGTGGGTCAAGCCCGGTGATGACGGGGCAGGGGAATGCCGGGAGCGAAGGGATGGGGCGCTATTGTTCCAGCAGCTCCGTGTCTTCTTCCGTGGCTTCCACCTCGAAGGCGGCTTTCAGCAGGGCGCGGGTGTAGGGGTGTTGGGGGTTGGCGAAGATGTCCGCCGCCGCGCCCTGCTCCACCACCTCGCCCAGCCGCATCACCAGCAGTTCGCTGGCCAGCGCCTTTACCACGCGCAGATCGTGCGAGATGAACATGTAGGCCAGATCGTGCTTCTGTTGCAGCTTGCGCAGCAGCGCCACGATCTGCGACTGCACGGTCAGATCCAGCGCCGAGGTCGGCTCGTCCAGCACCACGAAGCGCGGATGCAGCACCATCGCCCGGGCAATGGCGATGCGCTGGCGCTGCCCGCCGGAGAACTCGTGCGGATAGCGCTCCATGGCCGCGGGGTCGATGCCCACCTCGTCCAGCGCCTGCGCCACCAGTTGCGTGCGCTCGTCGAATGTCAGCTCCGGCGCCTGGATGCGCAGGCCCTCCTCGACGATCTGCCGCACGCTCATGCGCGGGCTGAGCGAGCCGAACGGATCCTGAAAGACGATCTGCATGTGCCGGCGCAACGGGCGCATGCATTTCGCATCGCAATCGGAAATATCGCGGCCCATGAAGACGATCGGCCCTTCCGAGGCGATCAGCCGCAGCAGCGCCAGCCCCAGCGTCGTCTTGCCCGAGCCCGATTCGCCCACCACGCCCAGCGTCTGCCCGGCGCGGATCTTCACCGACACACCGTTCACCGCCTTGATGTGCCCCACCGTGCGCTTCAGCAGGCCCTTGCGGATGGGAAACCACACCTTCAGGTTCCGCGCCTCGGCCACCACCGGCGCGCTTTCGTCCAGCGGTGGCGGATCGCCCTTCGGCTCGGAGGCCAGCAGCATGCGCGTGTAGGGATGTTGCGGATCGCCGAAGATGGCTTCCGTCCGCCCGGTCTCGACGATCTCGCCGTTCTTCATCACCGCCACGCGGTCGGCCACGCGGCGCACGATGGTCAGGTCATGGGTGATGAGCAGTTGCGCCATGTTGCGCTGGCGCTGCAAGCGGCGCAGCAGTTGCAGGATCTGCGCCTGCACGGTTACGTCCAGCGCCGTGGTCGGCTCGTCGGCAATCAGCAGCTTCGGCTCATTGGCCAGCGCCATGGCGATCATCACCCGCTGGCGCTGCCCGCCGGAGAGCTGGTGCGGATAGCTGGCAAGGCGCTTTTCCGGCTCGTGAATGCCCACCTGCTCCAGCAGCTCGATGATGCGCGCGCGCGCCTGCTCGCCGGTAATGCCGCGGTGCACTTCCAGAATTTCGCCGATCTGCTTTTCCACCGTGTGCAGTGGATTGAGCGAGGTCATCGGCTCCTGGAAGATCATGGCTATGTCGTTGCCGCGCACCTGGCGCAGGGTCTCTTCCGGCGCGTGCAACAGCTCCTGGCCGCCGAAGTGTATCTCGCCCGAGGCATAGCGCGCCGGCGGGCTGGGCAGCAGCCGCAATATCGACAGCGCCGAGACCGACTTGCCCGAGCCCGACTCGCCCACCAGCGCCAGCGTCTCGCCCGCGTCGATGTGAAACGACACGCCCTTCACCGCATGGGTAACCGCGCCGCCCTGGACGAAGTCCACCGCGAGGTTGCGCACATCAAGCAGGTGTTGTTGGTCCTTCCCGGTCATTGGAACGTCTTCCTCGGGTCGAAGGCATCGCGCACCGCCTCGCCGATGAACACCAGCAGGGAGAGCATCAGCGATACCACGACAAAGCCGGTGATGCCCAGCCACGGGGCCTGCAGGTTCACCTTGCCCTGCTTGAGCAGCTCGCCGAGGCTGGGCGAGCCGGGCGGCAGGCCGAAGCCCAGAAAGTCCAGCGCCGTGAGCGTGGTGATGGAGCCCGACAGGATGAACGGCAGGAAGGTGATGGTCGCCACCATGGCATTGGGCAGGATGTGGCGGAACATGATGGCCCGGTCAGAGAGCCCCAGGGCGCGCGCGGCGCGCACGTATTCGAAGTTGCGCCCGCGCAGGAACTCCGCGCGCACCACGCCGACCAGCGCGGTCCATGAAAACAGCAGCATGATGATCAGCAGCATCCAGAAGTTCGGCACGAAGAAGGCCGAGAGGATGATGATGAGATACAGCGTGGGGATGGATGTCCACACCTCGATGAAGCGCTGGAAGAACAGGTCCGTCAGCCCGCCGAAATAGCCCTGCACCGCACCCGCCGCCACGCCGACGATGGAAGACAGCAGCGTGAGCAGCAGCCCGAAGATCACCGAGATGCGAAAGCCGTAGATCAGCCGCGCCAGCACATCGCGGCCATGATCGTCGGTGCCCAGCCAGTTGAGGTTGCCGGCCACGCAGTCCGGATCATCCGCGCCTTTCGGATATTTCTTGCAGGCCTGCTCGCGGCTCATCAGGAAGGCGGGGCGCGAGGGCGCGGGCTCGGGCAGGGCGTTGTTCACCGTATCATAGGAGTAGCGGATGGGCGGCCAGAGCATCCAGCCGTGCTTGTCGATCTCGTCGCGGATGTAGGGGTCGCGATAATCGGTTTGCGCCAGAAAGCCGCCAAACTTCGTTTCCGGATATTCCACGAATACCGGATAGAGCAGCTCGCCCTTGTATTTCACCAGCAGCGGCTTGTCGTTGGCGATGAACTCGGCGAACAGGGTGATGACGAACAGGGCGAGGAAGATCCACAACGACCAGAAGCCGCGCCGGTTGGCCCTGAACAGCGACAGGCGGCGGCGGTTGATGGGCGAAAGCCAGCCCTTGCCGATGAGCTCCGGCACCGGCACGCTGGCCACCGCCGCCTCCTTTGCCAGCATGCGGAAGTCCACCGCATCCGGGGTGTCGATGTCCACCTTGCCGCTCATGGCCTCTTAGAGCTCCCTCTTCTCGAAGTCGATGCGCGGGTCGATGAGGGTATAGACCACGTCGGTGATCAGGTTGGTCAGCAGGCCCATCAGCGAGAAGATGTAAAGCGTGGCGAAGACCACCGGATAATCGCGGTCGATGGCCGCCTTGAAGCCCAGCAGCCCCAGCCCGTCCAGCGAGAAGATCTGCTCGATGAGCAGCGAGCCGGTGAAGAAGGCGCCGATGAACGCGCCGGGAAAACCGGCGATGACGATGAGCATGGCGTTGCGGAACACATGGCCGTAGAGCACGCGGCGCTCGGTGAGGCCCTTGGCGCGCGCGGTGATGACGTATTGCTTCTTGATCTCGTCGAGAAACGAGTTCTTGGTCAGCAGCGTCATGGTGGCGAACGAGGAAATGGCCAGCGCGGTGAGCGGCAGCACCAGGTGCCAGGCGTAATCGAGGATCTTCTGCCACCAGGTCAGCTCGTCGAAATTGTCCGACACCAGCCCGCGCAACGGAAATATGCTCCAGAACGAGCCACCGGCGAACAGCACGATGAGCAGGATGGCGAACAGGAACGAGGGAATGGCATAGCCGACGATGATGACGCCGGATGTCCACACATCGAAGCGCGAGCCGTCGCGCACCGCCTTGGCGATGCCCAGCGGAATGGACACGCCATAGGAGATGAAGGTGAGCCACAGCCCCAGCGAGATGGACACCGGCATGGCCTCCTTGATCAGCTCCAGCACGGGGCGATCGCGAAAGTAGCTGTTGCCGAAGTCGAAACGGGCATAGTCCCACAGCATCTTCAGGAAGCGCTCGTGCGCCGGGCGGTCGAAACCGAACTGCTGCTCCAG
>JAJRRZ010000146.1 GCA_024279045.1 Alphaproteobacteria bacterium | reverse complement strand
CAGTTCTCGCCAGATGGTGGAGCGATGGCGGCCCAGGGCGCGGGCGATTTGGCTTGGCGATAGCCCGTTTGCATGCAAACGGGCTATCGCTTCCCTTTCCGCGTAACTCAGATGCTTGTAAGCTGTCATGGCAACACCCCATTGTGGTCTGGACAACCCGGAGCGCTGCTATCTTAGCCGCGCTCCAGGGGTGTTGCACTTCGCTCTTGAATGGGCCGCGTCGCACGTTGCGCCCGGTCTATCCGGAGCTGTTCAGCGTGCTGGCCACGCCCAAGGATGAAGAGCTGGTGGCCACGCCCTATCGCCACGACAGCAAGGAAGAGGCCGAGGCCTTCTTCCTGCAGGGCATGAAGCAGGCCATTGCCAACATGGCGCGCTGCGCCAATCCGGACTTTCCCGCCACCATCTATTACGCCTTCAAGCAGAAGGAAATTTCCGAACAGGGCATCACCTCCGCCGGCTGGGCCACCTTCCTGCAGGCGGTCATCGATGCCGGTTACACCGTGTTAGGGACTTGGCCGGTAAGAACAGAAAGTCCAGGTAGGATTATTGCTAAAGGCACCAACGCCTTGGCCAATTCCGTGGTGCTGGTCTGCCGCCCGCGCCCGGCGGATGCGCCGCGCATCACCCGCCAGCAGTTCATCCAGACGCTGAAGGCAGAGCTGCCCGAGGCGCTGGAAGCCCTGCAGCAGGCCAGCATTGCGCCGGCGGACATGCCGCAGTCGGCCATTGGGCCGGGCATTGGCATCTTTTCGCGTCATGCCGCGGTGCTGGAGCCGGATGATACGCCCATGAGCGTGCGCGATGCGCTGATGCTCATCAATGCCGAGCTGGACGAATATTTCGCCGGGTTGGAAGGCGATTTCGACGCCGAGACGCGTTTCGCCATCACCTGGTTTCAGCAGCATGGCCTGAATGCCGGCGATTTCGGTACCGCCAATTCCATTGCCCAGGCGCGCGGCATCTCGGTGGAATCGGTGCAGCATGCCGGCATTGTGCAGGCAAAAGGCGGCAAGGTGAAGCTGCTGGACATCGAGGAGCTGGAAGAAGGCTGGCGGCCCGACACGGACGACCACCTGACCGACTGGGAATGTTGCCATTATCTCATCCGCGCGCTGGATGTGGGCGGCGGCGAGCACGAAGCCGCCGTGCTGCTGCGGCTGATGGGCGGCGAGCGCGCCGAAAAGGCCAAGGAGCTGGCCTATCGCCTTTATGACATTTGCGAAAAGAACAACTGGGCAAGGGAAGCCACGCGCTATAACATGCTCATCTCCATCTGGCGCGCGCTGGAAGACAGGGCAGCCAACCTCTCTGATGCCGATGTGGCTGGTGATGGGCAGATGAGCTTTCTTTGAGCACCTTTTTGAGGCGGGGGGAGCAGGAACATGGCCAAGGCGGCGCGTTCTTATGTGTTCGAAGGCATGGAGCTGTTGCCGGAAGCGCTGGCGCCGTTCGTGGAGCAGCGCCTGCAGGCCACGCTGGGCGATGACTGGCCGCGGCAGGTGGTGGCGCGCGTGCATGGCTTGCGGCCCGGCAAGGATGGCGCGCTGCACTGGGACAATGCCGCCCTGTTCAAGACGATCAACACCTTCTGGAACGAGAGCTTCCGCACCATCTGGGGGCGCAGCGAGCGCAGCTACATCAACGAATTGCACGACATTCGCAATGCGCTGGCCCACGGTGGCAAGTTCACCTACGACGATGCCGAGCGCGCGCTGGATACCATGCGCCGGCTGATGGAAGTCATTGGCGCTTCCGAAGTGGAGAGCAAGCTGGCGCATATGCGCAATACCATCCTGCGCACCAAGTTTGCCGAGCAGGCGCGCAACGAGGAGCGGCGCAAGACGCACAAGTTCGATATTGCCTCGGAGGCAATGCCCGGTCTGCCGGCATGGCGCGAGGTGGTTACGCCACACCCGGATGTGGCCAGTGGCGACTTCGAGCAGGCCGAGTTCGCCGCCAATCTGTACGACGTCTATCGTGGGCGCGCGCCTGCCGAATATGCTGATCCGGTGGACTTTTTCTCCCGCACCTATCTCACCGACGGCTTGCGCGGGTTGATCATCGGTGCGGCGCGGCGGCTTTCCGGCGCGGGCGGGGATCCGGTCATCAAACTGCAGGTGAAGTTCGGCGGTGGCAAGACGCACTCGCTGCTGGCGCTCTATCATCTGGTGAGCGGACACGACGTGGCCGATCTGCCCGGTGTTGACCAGTTGCTGCAGGAAACCGGCGTGGAGCTGCCCGAAAAGGTGCATCGCGCCGTGCTGGTGGGCACCGGGCGCAGCCCTGCCGATGTGTTGCACACTCGCGACGGGCTGGAAATCCGCACCAGCTGGGGCGACATGGCCTGGCAGTTGGGTGGGCGTGAAGGCTATGAGCTGATGCGCCGCCATGACGAGGAAGGCATTGCGCCGGGCACAGAACAGTTGCAAGAGTTGTTTGCGCGCTTTTCACCGGCGCTCATTCTCATCGACGAATGGGTGGCCTACCTGCGTCAGCTCTATGATGCGCGGCCACAGCCCGGCGGCACGTTCGATTCCAACCTTACCTTCGTGCAGACGCTCACCGAGGCCGTGAAGGCCGCGCCGAACACCCTGCTGGTGGCCACCTTGCCGGAATCTGACACCGAGGCTGGCGGCGATGGCGGGCGCGAAGCATTGCGCCGGCTGGAACACACCTTTGCGCGCATCGAATCCGCCTGGCAGCCAGCCACGCTGGAAGAAAGCTTCGAGATCGTGCGGCGGCGGCTGTTTCAGGAGGTGCCGGGCGACAAGGCGCATCTGAAAGACAATGTCATCCGCCAGTTCAGCAAGTTTTACAGGGAACACCAGGACGAATTCCCGCAGATGGCTGGTGCGGATGACTACCGCCGCAAGCTGGAGCGTGCCTATCCGGTGCATCCGGTATTGTTCGACTTTCTCTACAACAAGTGGGGCACGCTGGAGAGTTTTCAGCGCACGCGCGGCGTGCTGCGGCTGATGGCACAGGTGGTGCATCATCTGTGGGCGGAGGGAGACAAGTCGGTCATGATCTTGCCCGGCTCCCTGCCCGTGGGGGCGGACCGGGTGGAATCGGAGCTGACGCGCTATCTGGATGCGGTGTGGCGCTCCATCATCAACGAGGATGTGGATGGCCCTTATGCAGTGGCGCGTCAGATTGACGACAAGAATGCCAATATCGGGCGGGTAACGGTGGCGAGGCGTGTTGCACGCACGATTTTTCTCGGCACGGCCCCCGTGGCCGAAGCCCCCAACCCCGGCTTGACGGAAAAGGAAATATTGTTGGGCGTGGTGCAGCCGGGCGGAAAAATCGTGGCCTTTCGCGATGCGCTGCACCGCCTCACCAGCGAAGCGCGGCATCTGCACAGCGAGCAGGGGCGCTACTGGTATTCGCGCAAGGCCTCACTCAGTCGGCGCGCGGCGGAATATGCGCGCGAATACGATGAGGAGACCATATTGGATGAAATCGATACCCGCTTGCGCGCTCATCTGCAGGCGCAGATGAAAAAGGAGCGCGGGCCATTTGATGCGGTGCATGCCGTGCCGCCTACCTCGGGCGATGTGCCGGACGAGGCCACGGGCGTGCGTCTGGTGGTGCTGGGCGCGCGGCATCCCCATCGCAATGGCAAGGGACAGCGGCGCATGGAAGATTCGCCAGCGGTGCAGGAGGCGCAATCCATTCTGGAAATGCGCGGGCAGACGCCGCGGGTGAATCGCAATGTATTGGTATTTCTGGCCGCCGATTCCAAGGAGATGGATGACCTGAAGCGTGCCATGCGGCTGCTGTTGGCCTGGCAGCGCATCGTGGAGGAGACGGATCGGCTCGATCTCACGCAGTCGGAAGCCGCACGTGCGCAGGAAAAACTGCAGGAAGCCCAGCGCACCTTGGAGGGACGGCTGCAGGAAACCTGGAAATTCGTGCTCTATCCGCTGCAGCCGGATCCGCAAAAGCCGTATGACTGGCAGCACAGCCGCCTGGGCATGACCGACAGACTGCTGCACCGCGTGGGCGAAAAACTCCAGCGCGAAGCGGCATTGCTGCAGACCCTGGGGCCGCAAAACCTGCAAAACGTGCTGGACAAGGTGGGGGTGTGGAAACGCCAGGATCACATTCGCCTGGCGGAGCTGTGGGACTGGTGTTGTCGGTTCATCTACATGCCGCGGCTGACCGGGCCTGATGTATTGCGCGAATGCGTGCGTCAGGCCATCGCCGGCCTGACGCCGGGGCCTTATGCCTATGCCGCGCGGTATGACGAGCAGGCAGGCCGCTATGAAGGACTGGTGATCGAACAGGCGCAGGATGCGCCGGTTGTCATTACCGATGACAGCGTGATCGTGCGCGCCGATGTGGCCGAGAAACACAGGCCACAACCGCAGACACCTGCCACGGTGCCGCATCCACAACCTCAACCACCCACTGCCGTGGGAGATCCTGTTGGACCACCTGCGCCAGATGAAACTGCGCCACCAGAGGCCAAGGACAGACTGCCCACGCGCTTCTATGGTGTTGCGACATTATCGCCTGACAGACCGGCCAAGGACTTTGCCCGTGTCATGGAAGGTATCGTGGAGCCTTTGGTGGAGCTGATGGGAGCGCAGGTGAAAATCCGCGTGGAAATCGAGGCTGATGTGCCAGACGGCATCAACAGGGATCATGCCCGTATCCTGCTGGAAAATGCGCGCACACTGAAGCTGGACAACAGCGAACTAGAGTGAGGCAGACCGGCATCCACACCAATATCTTGTTCGGCGATCACGCTGCACGTCGCGCTTGAATGTGTTGACGAGAAGCGACGGATAGTCACAGCTTACACGGTGATTGGCTGTTCCTCGGCCAGGAAGATTGTCTTG
>JAJRRZ010000145.1 GCA_024279045.1 Alphaproteobacteria bacterium | reverse complement strand
GCGTCCACGCACCGGCCAGGAGAATTTGCCGGACGCCAGCTTCGACTGCGGCTGCGCCACCGGCGCGGCAGGACGGGAATCGGCAATGCGCGCCTGATCCTTTGCCGCCGGAGCGGGCTCGGCCTTGGCCACCTGCCGCTGTGTCTGGCGCGGCTGCATCCGCTGTGCCTGCGCCTGATGCGACGTGGTCGTTGCCGGACGCTTGCTCACCTGTGCCACGGCGCGGGATGCACCGGGCATGCTCCAGCCCTGCGAGGCCGGGATCTTCACCACCTGCCCCACGCGCAGGCCACTGTTCAGGCCAAGGCCGTTGTAGGCCGCGATCTTGCGCGGATGCACACCGTATTTGCGGCCCAGCGCATACCAGGTTTCACCTGCCTGCACGCGATGCACACGGCCACGTTCCGCCAGATTGGTCTCGCTACGGGCCGGGGCTGCCGCCGGTTGCACACGCGGCGCAGGCTGCATGCGTGGCGCAGATTGCACGCGTGGCTGTGGAGCACTGTTGGCGACGCTTGTGGCCACCGTCGGCGCTGGCGAGACCGGATTGCTCACGCCGGGCACGATGATGCGCTGGCCAACCCTGATGGACGGCGAGGACAGGCCATTGGCGCGCATCAGCTGCGCCACGGACAGGCCATTGGCCCGCGCGATGGAAAACAGCGTCTGGCCCGGCTGCACGATGATGGAGCCGCTGCTCGCCACCTGTGGCGACTGATAAGCCGGCTGATGGGACGGTTGTTGTGGCTGGCTGCGGCGCACAGCGGAACGAACCGGCGCGGCATAGCCGTTGTTGCGGCTCCACGACGGCGTCGGCGTGCTCCACGGGCTGGAGGCATTGCCGGCAACCGGTGGCACGGGCTGTGTCTGCACCTTCTGCGGCGCGACGGAAGCGGTGTTGTCCACCGGCGGATAATCGCTCAGTCGTTCGATATCGGAGGAGCAGGCCGCCAGCAGCGCCGTTGCGCTGATGGTCAGCAGAACGCGCGCAGTGCGCGAGGAGATGATATGTTTTTTCATGGTTACTCTCTACCCCGGAACAGGAACACACTTACCGCGTGCCATCATGCTACCGGCGCCGTTAAAAATTCGTTTCAAATTCGACAAAACAGCAAAAATCTCCATTCACCAGCATGCAACACGGTAATGCATGGCATTGGATGCATGGCATTGATTGAAAAGACCGGGACAGCCCGGCATGAGATCGGCCAGCTTCCCTCAGACCTCCCTGTTGCCAATGCTCAGGTAGTCGAGCGTGAACTATTCACAAGGCAATGTATGAACAGGAAAATTACGAAACTTGATGCAGCGGAAATTGCAAGGTTTTGCGTCGTAATGGTGCAAAGCCTTGCAATTTTCCTCAGGCGAAAATGTTGTTGTGCCGGCGCAGCGCCGCCGCAAGCCGGCACAACGCATCATTTTTCCTGAAGAAAAGTATTTGTGGCCGACAGCGTCGGCCACAAATACTTTTCTTCAGGATCGACTCAGGTATTGAGCCCAAACCCTGGCTGCCACCGGCGAAGCCCGGCGACTTCATCCATCGTCCCCGTCGCCGGCGGCAGGCGCATCGTCTCTGCCTCCCGCCGCCGTGTTGTTGTTGTTCCCATCCTCCCACCTCGGCACACCGCCAAGCATGGGCACGAAGCGCACGGGTATCAACCTTTCGCGCTCGAAGCCATGTTCGGTGCGGTTGATCTTCAACAGATCCTGATAGTCGTGCGGCGTATCGACAGGGATGATCATGATGCCGCCTTCGGCAAGCTGCTCCAGCAGGGCGCGAGGCACCTTCGGCGCGGCGGCGGTAACGATAATGCGGTCGAAGGGCGCGGCCTCCGGCCAGCCTCTGAAACCGTCGCCAAGGCGGGTTTCGATATTTCCCAGCCCCAGCAGGCGAAACCGCTGCCGCGCCTGTTCCAGCAGTTCGCGGTGGCGCTCGATGCTGAACACGCGACGCGCCAGGCGCGCCAGCACCGCAGCCTGATAGCCTGAGCCCGTGCCCACCTCCAGCACGCGATGGTGCGGTTGAAGCGCCAGTTGCTCGGTCATGCAAGCGACGACATAGGGCTGCGAGATGGTCTGTCCGCAGGCAATGGGCAGCGCGGTGTTGTCCCATGCATGCAACCGAAAACCACTCTCCACGAACATGTCGCGTGGCGTGTCCTCGATGGCCTGCAGTACGCGCGCATCGCGAATGCCCTGTTGGCGTAGTTCCATGATGAGGCGGGCAATGGCGCTTTTGTCATGCATGTGCAGACACCCCGGCGGGCCGTTGCGCAGGCATTTCTTCAGGAACCGCTCTCGGCGAACGAGACCTTGGCACAAATATCCCGAAAAAGCAGGTCATTTCGTTCGCAGGCAGCAGAAGCGCTTTCGCAGAAGGTCTGCCAACAAAAGAAGTCATCCGGTATGGGGCCGGAATCCGCGGAAGCACTTCAGGTCCTGAGTTGCAGACCCCGGGACCAGGACCCATGAAGAATGAAGATGCATTCGCCATGCATCTTCTCATAGAGCCTGACCCTGATCCACAAACAATATAGGCGCTTGCAGCAAGGCTTCCAAACCGAAACCGCCACAAGCGCCAAAAGAGTGATTGGTGTAATCCCCTGGCAGGGGTGCGCGCGGGCTCAGATCTGCACCACGCCCGCAAAGACGCAACCGGTCTTCTCCACCACGTGTTCCGCCGCGATGCTTTCCATGCTTGCCATCTTCAGGCCACGGTTGTGAATGGCCTCTTCAGCCATGCCACGCACGATTTCCTCCACCTCCGCCTTTGGTGCGGCATCGGAATATTCCATGATGACCCCGGCCCGCTCGGGATCATCCGGCCTGGCGATGGCCACGGCGGCGGCAATGGTCTGGCCCGGTTCATCGGAACAATATTGCGCATAGGCCGTGGGCACCAGCAGGCCGGGCGCAAGCTTCACCGGCTCGATGCGCTTCACGTTCGGCCCGACGATGGACGACAGGCGCACCAGGTTGACATCGGCGATGCCGGCACGCAACAGCGCCTGGTCGAAAGCCACCAGGCGGCGCTGGGCATCTCCATGCCCGGCGCACAGGAAGTAGGCCCGCGGTGCGAACAGCGCGCTGGCGGCCAGTTGCGCCACATCGAGATTCGTCAGGTCATTGGAGTGGATGTTCATCAGGCGACCCTCCAGTCAGCAAAGAAGAAACCATCGCCATGCCCCGGAAAGGCACATGACGACCCAGAGTCAGTCGCGCCTACGCTCATGTTCGGGTAAACCGGAAGCCCGAGCCAGCGCCAGTTGCTCCACACAGCCGGTCGTTCCGGCGTGTGGCGGCGTGCTCTTTTAACTTTTGCGCCTGTCCATGGCAATAGGTGCGGATTGCATCAGGCGTATCGAGCGCTTGCGAGAGATGCAAGCCGTCTTTATCACCATCGACACACGGACGCAGGCTGCGGGGCAACCGGAAGCATCATGAAAAACACCACGCTGAGCGACGAACTGGGCTATGCCGCCGGCTCGCTGGCCGACGCGGCGCGCAACCTGTTCTCCCCTGCCCTGCGGCTGGGCATCACGGGACTGTCGCGGGCGGGCAAGACGGTGTGCATCACCGCCATGACGCACAACCTGATGAACGGCGCACCGATGCCGCTGCTCGAGGCGATGCGCTCAGGCCGTTTGCGCCGTGCCTGGCTGGAGCCGCAACCCGATGCCCAGGTGCCGCGTTTCGCCTACGAGGAACACCTGGCGGCGCTCACCGCTGGCGATGCGCGACGCTGGCCATCCAGCACGCGGCAGATGGCCGAGCTGCGGCTGATGCTGGAATACACGCCACAGGCACTGCTGACGCGCACGCTGAGGCGCACGCACATGGCGCTGGACATCATCGATTATCCCGGCGAGTGGCTGCTCGACCTGCCACTGCTGGACATGGATTTCGCCGCCTTCTCCGACCTGGCGCTGCGCACCGCGCAGGCCCCGCAACGGCGGCATCTGGCGCAGAAGTGGCTGAACATGCTGGGCGAGGTGGATCTCGCCGCGCCGCTGGAGGAGACGCGGGCCCAGGCGCTGGCGGCAGCCTATCGCGCCTATCTGGCCCGCTGCAAGGAGGAGGAAGGGCATTTCGCGGCGCTGATACCGGGGCGCTTCCTGATGCCCGGCGACATGGAAGGCTCCCCGGCGCTGACCTTCTGTCCACTGCCGCCGCCCGACCCGCTGCCCGGGCGGGACAGCCTGTATCACGAGATGGAGCGGCGCTATCTGGCCTATGTGAAACACGTGGCGCGGCCCTTCTTCTATGATCATTTCGCGCGGCTGGACGCACAACTGGTGCTGGTGGACGTGATCGGCGCGCTGAACGCCGGGCCAGCGGCGCTGAACGATTTGCGCGACACGCTGCATCTGGTGCTGAAGAGCTTCCGCGTCGGTGGCTCGCGGCTGTGGGCGCGGCGCGCGGGCAAGGTGCTGTTCGCCGCCACGCGCGCCGACCTGGTGCCTTCCACGCAGCATGAACGGCTGAAGCGCATTCTGGCGCTGCTGGTGGAAGAGGCGGCGAAGCGCGCGCAATATGCCGGGGCGGATATCGAGGTCATGGTGCTGGCCGCGGTGCGCGCCACCCGCGAGGGCACGGCACGGCACGAGGGCGAGGAGCTGCCCGTCATCATCGGCGTGCCGGAAGCGGGCGAAAAGCTCGGCGAGGAGGTCTTCGACGG
>JAJRRZ010000144.1 GCA_024279045.1 Alphaproteobacteria bacterium | reverse complement strand
GCCTGCTTGGGGATGAAGTAATACATCATGCCCAGGAAGGCGGCGGTGAGGAAGAAGCCCACCGCGTTGTGGCCATACCACCACTGGGTGATGGCATCCGGCGCACCGGACAGCAGCGAGTAGCTCTTCGACCCGAAGAACGACACCGGCACGGCGAGGTTATTGCCGATGTGCAGCATGGCGATGGTTACAATGAAGGAAAGATAGAACCAGTTGGCCACATAGATGTGGCTCACCTTGCGCTTCACCAGCGTGCCGAAGAACACGAGGAAATAGGCGACCCAGACAATGGTCAGCCAGACATCCACATACCATTCCGGCTCGGCGTATTCACGGCCCTGAGTGGTGCCCAGCACGTAGCCGGAGGCGGCCAGCACGATGAACAGCTGATAGCCCCAGAAGACAAACCACGCGAGATTGCCGAAGGCCAGGCGCGTGCGGTTGGTGCGTTGCACCACGTAGAAGGAGGTGGCGATGAGCGCATTGCCGCCGAAGGCGAAGATCACCGCGGAGGTGTGCACCGGGCGCAGACGTCCGAAGTTGGTCAGCGGAAAATCCATGTTGAGGAACGGCCATGCCAGCTCGGAGGCGACATACACGCCCATGAAAAAGCCGATGACCCCCCAGAACACCGTGGCGATCATGCCTGCCCTGATCACCCCGTCCATGTATTCGCCCTCTTCCGCCGCGGCCCGCGCCGCACCGCCGGAAAAGGTGTTGCGGGCCATGTAGAACAGGCCCAGCACCGCTGCTGCAAAGAAAATCCACGAATGGATGGCATATACGGTGTCTTTCGCGTTGGCGGCCATGATCAGCGCCAGCAACGCGGCAAGACCCAGCACACCCATCTGCGCCAGTCTGACCGTCTGCGACATGGTTCCCTTTCTCCCTTGCTGACGAGAGACACGCTCTCGTAAGGAGCCTTCCGGGATCCCCAACCAAAAAAGCCCCTCCCAGCTGCGGAACGGGAGACGACAGATGTCGGCATCTGCCCGCGACAAGAGGGACATTAACATATATCAATGCCATGGGAATCGACAGCTTGCCGCTGCGACAGTCTGTCCACCCTTCAGGCGCCGCGCCGGTAGATGGACAATTTCTGCACGCCTGCCAGTCTGCCACTTCCCCCTCTTGCACCGGGCCGGGATATCCCGGGCCTGTTGGTGGCATTACAGGCTTTTCACAATGCTCTATTTGACTTTGGTCAAATACGCGGACTGGTGCGACTTTTTATCCGTGCGCCATTGCAGCATTCTTGATCATGAAGATGGTCATGAAGAAACCGGGGTGGCCCCACGGCCACCCCGGTTTCTGTTGTCCCCGCCATTCTGCCCGCATCGTATGCCGGCAGGCCATCCCGGCCAGCGGGCCCGCGGATCAGGTGGCGGCTGGCACCACACGCCCTTCCACGGCGATGGGATGGTGTGCCTCGCCGCGCACGGTGCGCCAGACGTTGTAGGCCATCAGCAGGCCGCCCAGCAGATACAGCCCGCCGCCAATGGCGCGGATGACGTAGTAGGGGTGCATGGCTTCAACCGTCTCGGCGAAGGAGTAGACGAGGAAGCCCTGATCGTCGAACTCGCGCCACATCAGGCCCTGCGTGATGCCCGACACCCACATCGACGCGGCATAGAGCACAATGCCAAGCGTGGCCAGCCAGAAGTGCCAGCTCACCAGCCGCACGGAATAGAGCTTGCCGTCGCCGAACAGCCGCGCGGTGAGGAAATAGAGCGAGCCCATGGAGATCATGCCGACCCAGCCGAGCGCGCCGGAGTGCACATGGCCGATGGTCCAGTCGGTGTAGTGCGACAGGGCGTTGACCGACTTGATGGCCATCATCGGGCCTTCGAAGGTGGACATGCCGTAGAAGGCCACGGCGATCACCATCATGCGCAGGATCGGGTCGGTGCGCAGCTTGTCCCAGGCGCCGGAGAGCGTCATCAGGCCGTTGATCATGCCGCCCCAGGAGGGCATCCACAGGATCACCGACATCACCATGCCCAGCGTCTGCACCCAGT
>JAJRRZ010000143.1 GCA_024279045.1 Alphaproteobacteria bacterium | reverse complement strand
TCGTGGCCATCCGCGCGCAGCAGCCCGATCAGCTCCGCCAGCAAGGCAAAGGCCTGCTCGAACGGCTCCAGATCGGTGATCTGGCTGCCGATGTGCATGGCCACACCCTTCACCTCGATGCCCGGCAGGCGGGCGGCCTCGGCATAGGCCTCGCGCGCGGCCAGCCAGGGAATACCGAACTTGTCCACCGCCTTGCCGGTGGAAATCTTCTCGTGGGTTTTCGCATCCACGTCCGGATTGATGCGCAGGCTCACCGGCGCACGCAGCCCCATCTCCCCGGCCACCTGCGACAGGCGGCGCAGCTCCGGCAGGCTTTCCACGTTGAAACCGAGAATGCCGTATTGCAGCGCGGCGCGCATTTCATCATCGGTCTTGCCGACACCGGAGAAGACGATCCTGTCCCCCGGCACACCGGCGGCCCTTGCACGCTCCAGCTCGCCGCCAGAGACGATGTCCATGCCCGCGCCCAGGTCGGCCAGCAGCTTCAGCACCGCCTGGTTGGAATTGGCCTTCATGGCGTAGCAGATCAGGTGATCGGCATCGGCGAAGGCCGCGTCGAACACCTGAAAATGCCGCCGCAGCGTGGCGGCGGAATAGACATAGGCCGGCGTGCCCACCTCTCCGGCGATGCGGGCCAGTGGCACGTCCTCGGCGAACAGCTCGCCATTGCGATAGGTGAAATGGTGCATCGGTGGCCTGCCCTGCGAGATGACCGCTCAGTTCGCCGCGTCGTTCCGGGCCGCGCCCGTGTCCGCCACATCATACTTCACCAGCGGATCGAGCACGATTTGCCTGTCAGGCTGTGGCGTATAGCCTTGCGGCGGCTCCGGCGCGGCATTGGCGCCACAGGCGGCCAGCAGCAAGGCGCAAGCCAGCAGCGAGGCAGCGGCAGCGGGCGAGACGGGGCGGCGCATGGCGAGGTCTCCATCAGCGGGGTTGTTCCGTGCGGCAGTTATTGGCTGATGGCGCGCGGGCGTCAAGCACCGTGGCCATGCAGCGCGCCTTTGCCGGGCTGTGATAATGCCGCCTGATCATGCCGGAGCATGGCCGCAGCGGCAGGATCAGGCTTCCGCTTCGTCGCGCAAGGGACGGGCCAGCAAGCGCTGCAACTCGCCCTGTGCGGTGGATTCTCCACTGACAATGCGCCGCACGGATTCAGATATGGGCATGTCGATGCCATGTTCCGCCGCCAGCTTGCCCACAACCTGCGCGGTGAACACGCCTTCCGCCACGGTGATGCGTTCGCCCAGCACATCATCCAGCGCGCGCCCGCGGCCCAGCTCCACGCCCAGCGAATAGTTGCGCGACTGGCTGGAAGTAGCGGTAAGCATCAGATCGCCCAACCCGGAAAGTCCGCTGAGTGTTTCCTCGCGCGCGCCAAGCACGCGGCCCAGGCGGCGCATCTCGGCGAAAGCGCGGGTGAGCAGGGCGGCGCGGGCGGAATCGCCCAGCTCCATGCCTTCCACCACCCCGCAGGCAATGGCCAGCACGTTCTTCAATGCGCCGCCAAGCTGCACGCCGACAAGGTCGTCGCTGGAATAGATGCGCAAGCGCTCATGCGCCAACTGGCGGGCCAGCGCGCGGGCCTGTTCGATGTCGCCAGCAGCCAGCGTAACGGCGCAAGGCAGGCCGCGCGCCACCTCCGCGGCAAAGCTGGGGCCGGAGAGCACGAAAAGCGCCAGTTGCGGCGCTTCCTGTGCCACAATGTCGGCAAGGAACGCACCGCTGCCCTGCTCGATGCCCTTCGCGCACAGCACCAGCGGACGCCCTTCGCGCAGCAGTGCGGCCTCACGCATCCGGCGCAGCATTGCGCGGGTGGTCTGTGCCGGGGTTACCAGCAACATCGCATCACACCCGGCAAGATCGGCCAACTGGTTTGTCGGGCTGATACGTCCAGGCAATTTCACGCCGGGCAGATAGCGGGTGTTCTCGCCATGCTGGCGCATCTCATCCACCAGCTCCGGCTCGCGCGCCCACAGGCGCACATCCTTGCCCGCCCGCGCCAGGGTGATGGCCAGCGCCGTGCCCCAGGCGCCCGCGCCGATGATACCGATGTGCTCTGTCATGTGCCGGCCATCCGCCCTTGATTCGTTGCTGCCGATGGCAGTATGTGCCACTCATGACCCTGCCTCGCAACCATGGCTCTCCTGCCATGCATCATCGCATCGATTGCATCGATCCATCATTCCATCATTCCACCATGGCGCAACAATCCTCACAGCATGATGACCTCAGCCAGCTGTCGCCGTTTCGCCGTTTCGAACGGAGGCAATGGGCGGCGCTGCGCGCCGACACGCCGCTGACGCTGAATGAACAGGACATCGAGGAGGTGCGTGGGCTGGCGGTGGAGATAGACCTGCGCGAGGTGGAGGAGATCTATCTGCCGCTGTCGCGCCTGCTGAACCTGCATGTGGCAGCCATGCAGCGGTTGTTCGATGCGCGGCGCAGGTTTCTCGGCGGCAACGGGCGCAAGGTGCCGTTCATCATCGGCATGGCCGGCTCGGTGGCGGCGGGCAAGTCCACCACCGCGCGGCTGTTGCAACGGCTGCTGTCGCGCTGGGAGGATCACCCGCGGGTGGACCTGGTGCCGACGGATGGCTTCCTGTTGCCCAACGCGGAGCTGCAGCGGCGTGGACTGATGCAGCGCAAGGGCTTTCCGGAATCCTACGACCTGCCACGGCTGTTGCGCTTTCTGGCCGACGTGCGCGCGGGCAGGCGGCATGTGCGCGCACCGGTCTATGATCATCTCACCTACGATGTGGTGGAAGGCCGGTTCATCGAGGTCGATCAGCCGGATATTCTCATCATCGAGGGACTGAACGTGTTGCAGACGGGCCGCCCGCCAAGGGATGGGCGGGCGGTGCCGTTCGTCTCGGATTTCTTCGATTTCGCGCTGTATCTGGACGCACCGGAGGAACTGCTCCGGCAATGGTATGTGCAGCGCTTCCTGCTGCTGCGCAAAACGGCATTCGCCGATGCCCGCTCCTACTTCCACCGCTATGCGGAGCTGAGCGACGAACAGGCGGAAAGCGTGGCGCTGACACTATGGGAGACGATCAACCTGACGAACCTGCGCGAAAACATCAAGCCGACCCGCGCACGCGCCGACATCATCCTGCGCAAGGGTGCACATCACCGCATCACCGAGGTATTCCTGCGCAATATCTGAGAACCGGCTCAGCCTCACGCACCCTCCTTCTGCTGACCATAGCTGGAGAATTTCTTCAGCACCTCGGCCATTTCCGCATCCGTCAGGCGCTTCGGCTCGCCGACGGCACGGGCCAGCAGGTACTGCTTCGCCAGCGATTCGATCTGCTGCGCCAGTTGCGCGGCCTTTTCCAGCGTGTCGTGAAAGCACACCAGCCCATGATTGGCCAGCAGCGTCGCGCGGCGCGGGCCAAGGGCCTTGAGCATGTTGTTCACCAGCTCCTGCGTGCCGAAGGTGGCGTAGTTGGCACAGTCGATGATGCTGCCGCCGGCAATGGCCACCATGTAGTGAAACGGCGGAACAGGTTCGTGCAGGCACGACAGCGCGGTTACATGGTCGGCGTGGGTATGCACCACCGCCTGTGCTTCCGGCCTTTCACGATAGATGGCCAGATGCATGGGCCATTCGCTGGATGGCTTCCAGGCGCCGCTGTGGTTGCCGTCCATGTCCATGAACACCACCTGCGAAGGCTGCATGTCCTCCGGCACGACACCGGTGGGCGAGATGAGAAAGCCATTCTCGAAGCGCACCGACACATTGCCCTCCGCGCCACGGTTCAGGCCCTTTTCCTTCAGCTCGCGCATGATCTTGCACACCGCGGCACGAGCCTTGCTCTGCAGGACGAATTCAGCCATTGGTTCCCTCCTTCGCCTGTTCGGGAAACAGCCTTGCCAGCCCCTCGCGCGAGGCGGCGCACACGCCGCGCTCGGTTATCAGCCCCGTTACCAGCCGCGCCGGGGTTACGTCAAAGGCCGGGTTGGCGGCGTGGGTGGCGTCGGGGCAGATCTGCACCTGCGCAACATTGCCGTCATCGCGCCGCCCCCAGACCTTGCGCACCTCGTCCTCGCCGCGCTCCTCGATGGGAATGCCGCGCCCGTCGCACAATGTCCAGTCGATGGTCGGCGAGGGCAGCGCCACGTAGAACGGCACGCCGTTGTCGTGTGCCGCCAAGGCCTTCAGATAGGTGCCGATCTTGTTGGCCACATCGCCGCAAGCGGTGGTGCGGTCGGTGCCGACGATGACCATGTCCACCAGCCCCTGCTGCATCAGGTGGCCGCCAGCATTGTCGACGATCAGCCTGTGCTCGATGCCATGCGAGGCCATTTCCCAGGCGGTAAGGTGCGCACCCTGATTGCG
>JAJRRZ010000142.1 GCA_024279045.1 Alphaproteobacteria bacterium | reverse complement strand
TGCCCACTGCCCATCGGAAAGCCAAAACAATTCAGACATTTGCCATCCCCCTGTCAGACGAATCGACAGACAGAGGGAATCACAATCAAATCCTTCCCACCAGATTTTTATTGAGACCAGACCCTAGAGGACAGGATCGCCGATCTGCAGCAGCAGGCCGGCCTGCTGCTCGACCTGCCGCAGCAGATTGCTGACACCGCCACGGCGCGCATCAATGCGCTGGGGACGGCCTGGGAGCAGCGGCAGTCGGCTATGTATGCACGCCACTATGTGCATCAGCAGGCCGGCGACGATAGTGCGGACGGTACGGAGGCCGCGCCGCTGCGCAGCATCGATGAGGCCATCCGCCGCGCGCCGCAGGGTGGCATCTGTGATGTGCGTCTGCTGGCGGATTATCATTTTACGCAGCCGGTGCCTACCGGGCAGCGCCACGTGCTGGTGCAGAGCTCCAGCACTGTGCGCCATCAGATCACGCTGGAACGCATAAGTGAGGCGTTCCCCTCGTATACCGGACGCTATACGGGCGGGCTGCGCATGTCGCGCGGCGGCTCGGTAGAGTATCGCGGGCTGACGCTGGTGGTGCCGGCGCTGGACGGCACCTGGCCCAGCTACACGCTGGTGGATAGCTACGCAGGCCACGCGCAGTGCGGGCATTCGGGTGAGAGCGTGCTGGCCATGGTGCGGCTGGCCTATTGTGATGTGGTCATCCCCAGCGCCGCATTTTGCCCGCTCATCGGGCGCGGCGTGCATGCGGTGGCGCTGGAGGCCGCCTCTCTCGTGGCCACCGATCAGCCGCTGAACGGCAATCTGGTCGAGGGCATTACCGACCCCGCCGGCACCGACCCGGCCACGCTGCCGTGGCTGGTAACCAATCTCACGCAGGTCTGACGGAGGCTGCAATGATCACACTGACCATCACTCACGAGGGGCGCCAGTATGTGGCGATGACCCCCACCGGCCTGGCTGAGGCTGGCGTGCCGCAGGAAGTAATCGCCGCGGCGCTGGCCGAGCGCCGGGCGGAGGCCGTGAAGCGCGAATGCAAGCGCCGCATCTACGCTGTGCTGAGTGCCGAGACGCAGATGAACATGACCGCCGCGGCGGCGGCCATCTCCTCCAAGCCGGCCTCCAGCCGCTCGGCGGAGGAGAAGGCCGTGCTGGCCGGGCTGCAGGCGGCGCTGGGGTGGGTGGACGCCATGCGCGCCCGCGCCGCGGAGCTGGTGACCGACACGGATGCGGACTACCTGAGCGACGAGGCTTGGCCTGCCCCGCCCGCCGAGGTGGCGCAGGTGGCGGCACGTTTCTGATCACGGAGCAGCCGCCACCATGCCCGCCTATGCCGACATCCGTCCACAAATCCGCTCCGGCGACCTGCTCGCCTGGAGCGGGCGCAGCTGGGGTGGACGCATAGTGCGCCACTGGACGGGTGAACGCATCTCGCACGTCGGCATGGCCTTGTGGCTGGGCCCGAGACTTTTCGCCATCGAGGCCCGTCCAGGGATCGGCGTGACCATGCGCCTGCTCAGCACGGCGCTCCCCCTGGAATGGTCGCCGCTGGAGCTGCCAGCAGATCAGTGGCGGCAGGCGGAGGATCATGCCCTGAAGGCGCTGGGCCGGGGCTACAGCTGGCTGGATGCCATTTTGGCCGGCCTCGGCCTGCCGCCGCGGCAGTGGGACAAATACCAGTGCGCCGAGCTGGTCGCCGAACTGCTCGCCCGCGCCGGTTGGCGCCCCGTCCGGGATGCGCCACGCCAGCAGAGGCTCATCCCCGGCCACCTCCAGCGCCTGGCCCTGCAGGCCGGCCATCCCGTGCACCTCATCACACAATGACGCCGCTCGCCACTTGCGAGGTGGCGGGCGGCCCGGGGCTGTGGCAGCAGCCCGAGCGGC
>JAJRRZ010000141.1 GCA_024279045.1 Alphaproteobacteria bacterium | reverse complement strand
CGCGAAAGCTCCTCCAGGCGCTGCTCAAAATCCCAGAACCCCTTCTGTCCCTTCATTCTGACATCCCTCCAGCGATTCAGGCTTCTTTCTCACCGGAGTGAATCATATTCCGACTGAAATGCCCAGTTTCCGGAGGTGTCCGTTTGGCGGAGGATGCAAACGAGGGTGCGGCTGGCCCAAAGGGTGAAAAAGCCGCTTGAGCTTTGTCATGACAGGCCTACATGTGAAGCCACGGATGCGAGATTGTGCCGATGGCGTGTGCGATGTTGTGTGCATGCGGCATGGCGTGGCTTGCGCGCTATGCGGCGCAGCGATAGATGAATGCGGGGAACAGCGGCGGTCATGATGCCACGGTGATGAATTGCGCGCGCCAGGCCGGTTGCTGCAGCTTGCAGGCGGTGCGCAAGGTGAAATCGGCGAAAGCCAGTAGCAGAGAAGAATTGCGATGCTCATCCAGACGGAAGCGACACCCAATCCCAACACCTTGAAGTTTCTGCCCGGTCAGCCGGTGGTGTCCGGCCCGCCACGCGATTTCAAGTCGGTGGAGGAGGCCGCGGCCTCGCCGCTGGCGCGCAAGCTGTTCGATTTGGAAGGTGTGGCCGGCGTGTTCATGGGGGCGGACTTCATCTCCGTCAGCAAGGCGGACGAGGCCGACTGGGCCATGCTGAAGCCGGCCATTCTCGGCGTGATCATGGAGCATTACCTGTCGGGTGAGCCGATCATCGAGGGTGAGGCTGCCGAGGCTCAGGAGTTTTACGACGAGAAGGATGCGGAGGTCGTGCAGCGCATTAAGGAGGTGCTGGACACTCGCGTGCGCCCTGCCGTGGCGCAGGATGGCGGCGATATCGCCTTTCAGGGGTACAAGGATGGCGTGGTCTATCTGCAGATGGTCGGCGCCTGCTCCGGTTGCCCCTCGGCCACGGCGACGTTGAAGCAGGGCGTGGAAAACCTGCTGCGCCACTTCGTGCCGCAGGTGGAAGAAGTGCAGCAGGTCTGAGACAGGGGTTTTCCTTACCGGCCCGGCCCGCGCCGGGCTTTTTCTTGTGCGGATGAAAAAACAGCAGGGAGGCGGGCAGAGATGAGCTGGGACGCATGCGGCAACCCCATCGACGAACAGGCGTTGCGGCAGATCTTCCTTGATGCACGCAGCTACAACGGCTGGCGCGACGAGCCGGTAAGTGATGAATGTCTGCGGCAGATTGTCGATCTGATGAAAATGGGTCCCACCTCGGCCAATTGCCAGCCCATCCGCATCGTGTTCCTGAAGAGCAGGGAAGCGAAAGAGCGGCTGAAGCCCCACCTGATGGAAGGCAACGTGGAAAAGGCCATGAGCGCGCCGGTGGTGGCCATCTTCGCCCATGACCTGGAGTTCTACGAGCGCCTGCCGAAATATTTCCCCCACACCGACGCGCGGAGCTGGTTTGTCGGCAACGACGAGCTGATCGAGGCCACGGCCTTTCGCAACGGTACGCTGCAGGCGGCCTATTTTCTCGTTGCCGCGCGGGCGTTGGGGCTGGATTGCGGGCCGATGTCGGGTTTCGACAACGCCGGAGTGGACAAGGAGTTCTTCGCCGATCATCCGAAGTGGAAGTCCAACTTCATCTGCGCGTTGGGCCATGGCGACCCGGCGTCGCTGTTCGAGCGCAGCCCGCGTCCGGCGTTTGAAGAGCTGGCCGAGATTCTGTAGGGTGCATTTTGCCGTGTGTGGGCAGCGGTTGGGGGAAGGCGTGGCCAGCCACGAAAGCTGAAGGGGAGGGCAGGCAGACATGCTGGTGCTGGGAATGGACACCTCCCTGCAGGCCTGCTCCGCAGCACTGATCAACCGCGCCAGCGGCGAGGTGATCAGCTTTCGCCGCGAGATCATGGAGCGTGGCCAGGCGGAAACCCTGCCCGACATGGTCGATGCGGTGATGATGGAAGCGGGCGATCCTTATGCAACACTGGCGGTGGTGGCGGTAACGCGCGGGCCGGGCTCGTTCACCGGCGTGCGCATTGGCCTGTCGTTTGCCCGCGCGCTGGCGGTGGCGCTGGAGATTCCCATCACCTCGATGACCACGCTGGAGGCCATCGCCCGCAATGTGAAACACAATGCGGAGCGCCTGCCCATTGCGGCGGTGATCGACGCGCGCCGCGAGGAACTTTACCTGCAGGTGTTCGATGCCGATTTCCAGCCGCTGACCGAGGCACTGCTGACGCCGGTGGCGCAGGCCGCCAGCCATCTGCCACCGGGGCCATGCCTGTTGGCCGGCACGGGGGCGGAGCTGCTGCATGATGCCGGCGCCGGGCGGGTGATGGCCGATGCCGACCCGCTGCCCGATGCCGAGGTGGTGGCCCTGCATGCCCCGGTGGAGCCGCTGCCCGGCGAGCCGCCGGAGCCGCTGTATCTGCGCCCGCCCGACGCAAAGCCGCAAAAGCCACTGGCTGGACGCTCGAATTGAGCACGACCGCCTCCCTTTTGCCAATGGCCTGGCTTGAGCTATGTTGCGTTCCGGGATTCGTGGCGGCAGGCAGGTGTGTGGCCTGTTACGCACGGCTCCGCCAGACCGGGGGAAGGCATGATTCGCGAAGCGCTCATTCTGCTCATCGTGCTGCTGGCCGGTGCGGCCACCGGGCTGCTCACCGCCCGCTGGGCCGCAGATCATCCGGTGCTGGCCGGGGCCGTGCGCGCTGGCGCCTGGCAGGCATGGCCCGATGCCGGCGTGGCCGATGCCATGCCCCATGCCCGGCTGCGTTATTATCTGGATGGCGCGCTGCCACCCTCACCGGTGGACAGGCTGGAGCTGCTGGCCGAAACCGATGACGGCGGCGCGGCCTTGTCCGGCGAATGCGTATATGAACTGCACGGTATCATGCCACCGGTGCGCACCTGGATTTTGGGGCTGCATCTGCTGGCGGAGCAGGACAGGGCAGTGAGCAAGCTGCACGCGGAGGATGCCGTTTTCGAACCGGATGGCGCCTTGCGCATCCGTCTTGCCATACGCCGGCAGCCGGGCAATTGGCTGCGCCTGCCGCAGGAGGGGTACGTGCGGTTGGTGCTGCAACTGTTCGGCATCAGCCCGCTGGAGCGTGAACGCATCCTGAAATCCGCACCATTCACCATTCGGCGGATGAGGTGCGCATGACGCGAATCTTCTACTGGCTGGGCGTGTTTGTGCTGGGTGCGGTGGTGGCGCACCTGTCCTT
>JAJRRZ010000140.1 GCA_024279045.1 Alphaproteobacteria bacterium | reverse complement strand
GCTGGCGGGGATGTCGTTGGCGGCGCTGCTGCCGGATGTGTTCGGGCTGCTGGGGGAAGTGTTCGCCATCGCCTTCATGGCGGCCTTTGCCATTCTGGGGCTTTCGGTGATCCATGCATGGACGGCGGGGCAATCGTGGCAGCCACTGGCGCTGGGGGCGCTGTATGCGGCGCTGCTGATGCTGACTGGGCTGGTGGCCCCGGCGTTGCTGTTGCTGGGGTTGGCGGAGGCAGGGTTCGGCGTGCGGCGGATGATGTTGCGCGGCGGGCGGGAATGACCGAGGCAACGAGTGAAGAAACAATCGAAGAGACGCTACGACAATCTGATCAACGAGGAGTGAAACGATGAAGGTGATCCTGCTGGAGCGCATCGAGAAACTGGGCAACCTGGGCGATGTGGTAAACGTGAAGGATGGGTATGCGCGCAACTATCTGCTGCCGCAGGGCAAGGCGCTGCGTGCCAATGCGGCGAACCTGGAGCGCTTCGAGCGCGAGCGGGAGGAGATTGAGAAGCGCAATGCCGAGGCGCGCGCGCTGGCCGAGCAGCAGGCGGAGAAGATCAAGGGCGCGATGCTGGTGATGATCCGCGCCGCCGGCGAGACGGGGCATCTGTATGGCTCGGTTACCACGCGCGACATTGCCAACGCATTGAACGAGGAATTTGGTATTGAGGTCGGCCGCAGCCAAGTGCAACTGGACAAGCCCATCAAGCTGATCGGGTTGCAGGATGTGAAGGTGCGGCTGCATGGCGAAGTGGTGGAAACCATTACGCTGAACGTCGCGCGCAACGAGGAAGAAGCCGAATTGCAGGCGAAGGGCGAGATCCTCACCGGCGAACAGGAGGAAGCGCCGGACGTGGTGGAGCAGGTGCTGGCCGAGCTGGAAGCCGAGGAGAGCGGCGAGGCCGGGGAAGAGGCTGATGCTGAAACCACCGGCAGCGCGGACGACGGACAGGCTGCGGACGCCGGCGAGGCGGAGGAGGCCGAACGGAAGGACGCGTGATCAGGCCTTCATGGACATGATGGGCCGGTCGGGGGGCTCCCGACCGGCTTTGCATTTGCTGTTTTGACTATTGTTCAGGCGGGGCCTGTTTGGTGGTGGCTGAAGAAGCGCTGGCGGTGCTGCTCCAGAAAGGTCGGATCGGGCGCGAAACGTTCGGGCAGGCGCAGGCGTTTTTCCGCGCCGCAGGACAGAGCGCGGCGGGCCTGTTCGGGCACGTCGTCGGCAATGACCATGCGCAGGTTTTCGTCGAAGGTGATGAGATGGCGGTCGAAGGCGCGGTCGTGCAGGGTGTTCAGGCATATGCCGTTGCGCGGGTTGAGGCGGTTTTGCGCATCCTCGTGCCAGGCGACGATGTGTGATGCGTTCAGCAGGCGGGGGTCTTCTATGCCGGTGAGTCCGCAGCGACCATTCCAGGCGGCGAGGATCATGCGGCGGAAGAAGTCCTGCCCCAGCCGCTGGCGTTGCAATACCAGCCGTTCGGTGGCCTGTGGTGCTGGCGGGTGGATGTCGTCCGCCACGTCTTCCGACAGGCCGGGCATGCCGTGCCGGGTGGTGGCGCGGTCGTGTTGTAGCAGCCAGGCGTGCTGCTCCTCGTAGATGGGCAGCAGGGTGTCCGGGTCGGCAAGGAACTCTGCCCACACCTCGCGATCCAGCCGGCTGACGTTGCTCATGCCCTTGCGGGGCAGGGAGTCG